>JBPCNB010000452.1:0-1702 GCA_051001675.1 Nitrososphaeraceae archaeon
GTCCTTTCCTATCTTTATAATCTGTTTCTCATCGGAAGGAATTAACACCCTAACTTTTACACTCCTTTCAACGATTGCCTCCTGAAACAAATCCATAGCACCTATACGTTCTTGGCGACGAAATGCATTTAGCGATGGGTATATTCTCAAGACCTCTTGTTTTGCTGATTTTATCAAATTGCGTGCAAGTTTTACTGCTTCTCGTGGATTTTCAATAATTTCTATTTTGGTAGATTCAGTTCCTTCCTCGATTTCTTTTATCCTATTATTACAATCAACACCATTTCTCCATAACTCTTCAAAAATAGAACTAAAATGCTTTAGATAATGAGGCTCGTTACTTGTTAAAAGACTCCGGACTACGCTACCACCTTCCATTTTTTCTATAGTTACTGCAATTTCCTTGTCTGAGACACCAAAACTCATAGGAGGTAAAATCTTGACATGCTTTATTTGTATCCCTGATTCGAGGTACGCTTTGGCTAATTGAAGATTCTCTTTGTCTATAGTAGTGACATATCTTATACCTTTATGTTCTCCTCTATTTTGTCTGTCCAACAGATCCTTCTTAATATCAAAGAAATAGTGGTGACTGTACTGCATTCCGCCAGGAGTCAAGCAAGTACATAATTCCTTCGAGTCAACAGTAAGAGACGAGATCTGTTTTATAATTTCATCTGAGTTGTCGATTATCCTAGTTTTATATTGGACCACACCCTCTTCGATTTCTCTTATTTTCTGTTCTGCGGGTATCGCCCTGCTCCAAAAGTTATCAAAGACGTAGTGTTGGTGTTCTACCAATTCCTTCAGATTGCTAAATATAATCTGGGATGCGGGTTTTCCTTTCTCATGAAGTGTAGCGGGAGCAATATATGCAGTATCACTTATGTAGAAGTTACCCTTAATGCCATCCAGGTGACGGAGCTCATCTACTATTGTTGTCAGAAGAAGTTTACAATAAGAAATATTATCTCTAGTGATTTCAGTAACATATCTCAGCTTAACACCTCTCTTTTTTGCGTTGATAAAAGCATTCTTTAGCGCCAGAAAGTCAATAGCTAATGATGGTCTTGTGTAGTCAACACATGCATCAACCCTATTATTTGTTTGAGACAAAAACTGTAGTACTATACGGACTACATTTTCTATACCATAATTTATCTCTGTTCTTTCTTGAGAGTTTTTTATAAATTTAGATGAAGAGGGGGAAGCAGCAACCATAGAATATTACCATCTATTTTCGTATAATGGAGTAATAGCTATATAAATAAACTAGTCGAAGCTTTGTCCAAGAAACCAAAGTTAAATTGCGATGCAAATATGATGTATAACATATAAACAAAAAGAGGTTTATTATTGTTTATTATCTTAATGGGATTATGAGCCATCATCCATTCTTACATTATCAATACCATCTTCTTTTAATTGCAAATTGTAAAAAAAATGTGGTAAGGATGTTAGCAAGGCCCTATTGTACATGGCAATGAATTAGCCTTCTGGTAAAGGCAGAGTTGGAGACTAATAATTAGGCCTATATTGTTCTATCTCGGCGACTACTCATGCAGCCAATCAATTAATAAGATAATTCAATGATTAATCTACTCTTACAATCTTAATTTCTCTTCTTTGTTCTGTTGTTGAAGAGGAATAAAAAAACTGAAGAAGAGGAATAATATGATTTAGTACAATAATCAGTTCTGTC
>JBPCNB010000453.1:0-2866 GCA_051001675.1 Nitrososphaeraceae archaeon
TCCAAAGTACGGGAGTTACTAGTAAAAGGATACAACCACTATGAAATAGCTAATACGTTGCAGATTCCTAGGCCTACTATTACTAAAGACATACGATATCTAAGACAACAGGACAGGGAAAACCTCCAAAGTCATATACAAGAAAGATTGCCATAAGAATATGAAAACTGCATGACTGGGATCAATAGGGTTCTACAGTTGACCTGGGAGATTGCAGAGAAACCCACAGATGACAAAACAAGACTACAAGCATTTGCACAACTGAACGAATACCTCTATATTTTTTTATTATATGTGCTGACAGAACCCCTTAATCGACTTATAAAAAAAGAAACCTAGTAAGAATGGTATTTCCTTTTTGTGTCGGTTCAGTTTCCTCTTTCCACCCACAATCCTATCATTCATTTCATTTTCAGTCTCCACAAGCCTAATCCTAATAGGATGAAACCGATTACGATCAGCGATATGTATACTTGAGTAACTGCTATAGCCAAGTATAAATTTAAACCAAAAGTTGGTTCTATTATTTTAGTTACTGCCAGAAGTGCACCACCTGCTATTAGCAACGATGTCGTAATTCTTGTTTTTTGTCTAAATCCAAACCCAAATGATACAAAGAACAGAAATACAGAAGGCAGACCAAGGTATATTCCACTTTGTCGATCAGTTAGATGCAAGAATCCGTTTCCACCCTGGGATGTGAATGTATTAACAGTATCTATTGTCAAAAGTATAATGGCCACAATTGCAAGTGCTTCAGAAATACTCCTTCTCCTTTTAAGCTTAGGGTTACTTGGTGTTGTCATCATCAAAAAACCTATCCAATTTAATCTTATAACCATTGTTTACCTATGACACGTAACTAAGTTACCCGAAGTCTCCTTACTTTATCCTGTAATCTATATCCAAAATCTATACTGCTTAATGTCGGGAGTACAAAATACATAAAGTAGACTTCTCTAAGATAGTATAGTTGCATGCAAACAAAGTTTATCACATTCATACAGTGCACATTTGATAACAAATGGAAACATGCGGCTAGAAGTGAGGCCAGATATAAATGCTAAAAAGAATATATCTAAGCCGACTATCCTCCCATTACAATTCCACTCAAGCCTCTCCAACCTCTGGTATACACAACTACAAAATCACTGCCATTAATAGACCTGTTTCTTGTAAAACAGATCTATGCACTAGACTCATAATAGAGCTTCTGGCTTATCCCGAAGAGGCTAGAAATGAGATTCTGAAAAGTGCTGTAGGTAGGATATTTGAAAACATCGATGAGAGATATTATATCCAGAGCGTAAAACGTCTGCTGAGTGTGGAGCTATGTGAATAGAAAATGACAGAAGCTCCACAGGTTTCAACCACCATAAGGCGGTCAGGCTACATCATAGAAATTGAGGGTACGGGTGCATGTGTGACTTTTTACCCTTATGATAAAGATAGAACATACAATGCTATATTAGCAAAATGCAAAGAGCTGGGACAAGACTTAACTTCCAACATAGAAAATTATGATGTTAGATATGAGCGGCACAATATCGACATTCAGCTAACTGAAATCTACAGGGAATATTATGATGAATTGGAGAATAAAAGGATCAGGGATGAAGATCAATTACTCATAATATCCTATAGTAAAATCAAGCAAAAGTTCATGGATCAAACCGGAAGGTGTTTCGCAGTAACAGAAAAAGACAACCATGATGAAATTGTCAATTTAGATTCAGAAGAATTCGATAGATTTCTCCTCAAGATATTTCACGCTGGAGGGAACAGACTCATAAGCAAGGATAAAAGAAATAATGTCAAGGCGCTCCTAAAGGCCCATACCACTGAAATAAGAACATTATACAACCGAATAGCCAAGATAGGCGATGTTATTTATTACAACCTTAATAATGAACAAGGGCAATGTGTGAAGATAAGTAGAGAGGGTTGGAAAATTATAGACAATCCTCTTCTGTTCTGGCCTGCCGATCCCAGTACAGAACAAACACCTCCAGATAGAGATTATGATAGAGGCAGGCGTTATCTAAGAGAGATAATAGATAAATCTACAATCAACCATCCGCATCAAAAGCTGATTGATGAGGTCTACACCGTTTCATTATTTATTCCAGATATAGCACATCCTATGGTTATACCGATAGGCCCAGCAGGGAGCGGAAAAACAATGCATTTTAGAGTTAAGAAGCTCTTAGTGGACCCAATAACGAACTTTGACGCACTTGTTCAAAAGCTGCCAAAAGACGAAAAGGATAGAAGAGTTACAATATACGACAATTTTCTCTCATTCTTTGACAATGAGAGTATGCTAAGGTATTATGAAATGGATGAACTATGTATGTGGGTAACAGGATATTCAAAGACAATAAGGATATTGCACACCACGGGTGATAGACGTACTTACTCAGGTAAAAAATCTATTGGCATTAATGGAATTAACATTCCTGTAAGTAACTCTGACATAATGAGCAGATGCTTTGTCACAGAGCATGCCTCTTTAGTTTCTGATGCTGACAGTAAGGACGATAAGGACAGTAAAACTGAAAGATTGATAGAAAGGGAAAGTAAATACCTCACAAACATCAGGCAAATAGTTTCTCCAACATTAGGATATATTTTTGATATCCTGGTCAAAGCATTACAAACATTCAATGAAGTTGATACAGAAATGAAGCCGACTGATAGACTTGCAGATTGGACAGTATGGGGTGAAACCATAGCAAGAGCATTAGGATATGACAAGAATGAATTCATTGATGCATGGGAGTTAAACAAGGAAACTCAAAGCTATGCTCTAATCCGGAACAACAGCCTTGCGGTATTGTTACTCAAATATGCATTTAATAAAAGG
>JBPCNB010000454.1:0-1325 GCA_051001675.1 Nitrososphaeraceae archaeon
AGTTACCCTTGTTCATACTTGGCAACAAGAAGTAAAGGAAACACAACTAAAAGACAGGGAAGCTAGCGGCTTCAAAACGTAGTGTCTACTAAGGAAACATCTTCCTTACCTACTCCGAGAAAATACATCCTATTTGGTATTCAATATTATAAAAATAAACATCTAGATTGTTATTTTGGGCACTTCTAATTGAGTCCATTTCTGCAGTTTCAAAGAATTGAGAATAGTGTGCCAGACGCCTTGTCTTGGAGTCTGGATAGAATGCTCCAGTTCATCCGCCTTTTTCAGCTGGCTCTGGATAGCTCCACCCGCTGCAACCGATAAGAACCTCACCCATAATGGCCTCAGACGTTGATAAGTTGTATTGTCAAGAGCAGATAATTAGCTTTCCAGTAGTGCTATAAATGTCGTATTAAAGTTCCCTAGGTACAATAAATGTAAAGTCTCATTTCTATTCATTGTATGTATGCCGATACCCTGTTTCTTAATTATATCTCGCAGGGCAATCCTCAGTTGATAGGTTTGTTTGTGGCGGGAATTAGTAGATGTCCACAGTACATTAGGACCAAGAATATATGTAGTAAGATATACACATTTGCTTAGATCTCCCATCAAAGCAGAGCATCACCTTCTAGAATAATTATGTAATGGTGGGTAATGGTAATTACTTTTTGTGAAACCCACTTTCTTGTAGTAACTAATAACCAATAGAACCACATTATCCAAGAGCCGTGTTGCATAAATGCACGTCGTTAGTCATCTGAACAACAATAAGAGCTGATCCGTTTCTTTAATATAGGGTTTATTGTCATATCAGAATGTCCGCATGTTCATATACTAAACTGGGTAACGATATACAATTTCAATAATATTGAATTATTTGGTTGGTTCATCGCAAAAAGTAAATAAAATATTGAAGTTATTGAAAGGATCTATTTGTGACACATAGCCAGTGAGGCAGTGAGGATATTAGCAACGATATGACAAACTCACATATACCACAAAGTGGTCTAAAGAGTTTATGAGTGTATGTATGTGCTATTGACGGTATTAATAATTCGGGAATCAAAAATGGTTCTTGAAGATTTTAGGCAAACCTATACCAGCAAAAGAGTTACTGGAAGAAGTTGAACTCGCTCTTAAAGAGAGAAGTAAGTTACCGAATGTAACATACAGAGAGTAAAAATCACTTTACAAGAACGGCTTTGAAGAGTTAAAAAAAGGGAAATGAGATAGCAATCTAGTGGCTAACTAAACTGCTTGCTTCCAGTTCCGATAATCTATCTTCAAGAAGAAGTATCCAGTCCATGTATCCTCTGTCTAAC
>JBPCNB010000455.1:0-6273 GCA_051001675.1 Nitrososphaeraceae archaeon
ATATAATACAAGATGTATATTAGGTTTTAGACAATGGCAATGAATGAGGTATATCTATATATTTAGGAAAGGGCAAGCTTAATTGTACGTTAATGCAGTATTTTCTCCCTGTAAAGCCTACCCAATAGTTGCCACTATTATAGCAACCTCATAGTCACACTTTGCGATATCCATTGTTCTTGCACACTTTTTGCACCCAAAACCCTTTATCTCCATAGTTTACTTAGGATACTGCTCTTTTTGTTAGCCTTATCTGCAAACCCTTGTAACAGCTAACCCAATTTGTTTTTATGAAATTTCTTTTTTATGTTTTTATGAATTACACACCTTCATTATAACTTGTAACTTCTGCTAGGGGAAACCTACCCTAGGAAACTGAATCTATCTTGCCTATCGTATCAGATGGATTAATGGTTATATTGTAGGAATAAATTTTGATATTTTACCAAAAATTACCTTGTTTTTCGGCAAATAAATATGAGAACTATTTTTATTCCTGTTTAGGGGGATAGATAACATGCTTGTGAGTTTAGCCGCCATTAGCCTGTCTTTCCGTCTTCTGCTACTACTATCTACTGTTTCTTTTGCTATAAGAGTTAAATAAAAAAAGATGTAAAGAAAGAAGTGTTTTTCACGCTGAAACATTATCATTGTTTAGTGTATTATTAATTCTTCTTTCTTTAACACTTGCTGCCTTTTCTTGTTACTTTTTCTTTTTTCCGCCTTTCTTTTTAGCCGCCATTTCCCGCATATGTATATTACTACTACTATTAATCAGTTGCTTTTCTACTCATGTTGTATAATAGCGAAGGTTGTATTTGCTACATTCTCTTTAGCAGTTTTTTCAATATTTTCTTATTCTACATCTTTGACAACGGTACTTGCTCGTCATGATATCTAGATTAAATCTTCTAATTAGGCCTTTGTTTACTTTTCACGGCCAAGGATTACATCATACTTTTCATTGTTGATATTACGATCCATTGAGTTTTTCAACTTCCTTTATAGTTCTAGGCGGTACTTAGATGAATGAATGATGCAGAATTTACGAACTGCGTCTCATATAGTAATAGATTTGCCATGTCCTTCATCTTCTCAAAGAATACTCTTTTTCTTCATTTATTGTAATAATAATCAGTTCTCATCCACACAGGATCATAGAATTATGCGAGATATTTTATAATGATTCATTTTTCAAATCAATCAGCCATACTTCACATTTATTGGTAGCGCCTTCTGTGGGACGATGTTATTGTTTCATTATGCTTTTCTCTAAAGTATTTAGGATTTCCAACACGATATCACCACTAAGGGGATAGTCGTGATCAGTTTTGTACTTACCAAGAGATCTTCTGGCAGAACCGAAAAATTGCATCAGCGTCTCATTAGAATACCCCTCGTTTATATACTGTCGTGCCTGCATAGCCATCTCTAGCTTATCTAATTTATGAACAAACTTTGCTACTTGTGTCTTATTTGCTTGGTATTCTAGCCATATTCTTTTATAATTTGACCGTACAGCAATGGGCATTTGATACAAAATACAGTTCCTCGCTTTTCTTTCTTCTAAACGCTTCTTTTCTTTTGTAATTTCGCCAGGCATGTAATCTCCTATTATAGATTCATCTAGGTCATGAAGAATTATCATTTTCGTCACCCTTTCGGTATCCAATCCAAGCATATCAGATAATATCATGCATATCGCACACATAGAATATGTGTGATCAGAAACAGATTCAGGATTAGAAATTCCAGCCTTTGAAACCCAACCAGCTCTTTTTACAGATTTGAGTCGTAATACTGATTCAAAAAATGAAAGCAGCTGTGTTGGAATGCTAGCGAGTTCGTTTTTCCTGTTCATCTGGTTACCAGTTCATTAGGTAAATGTCACCGAGTTTCATATATATGTCAGGATTTTTCTATATATTACAGAGCATAAAATAACGTCCCCGCATTATATTACTAAACGGGATTAGCAATCGAAAGGTCTGGGTATTGCATTTCACCAGTTACGCGTAAATCTGTAACAAAGTTGGACACATGTCTCAATGCAGAGGTAGTCATCAATTGGTCAAATAGATAGGCAAAAATGCTCGTTAATAAGGCCATAACTGCAGTAAAGACGAGAATTAATATCACATTAAGGATTTGACCCATTATGGTTACTACTTAACCATCTAGCATCTTATCTTTCTGCATTTAAATCTAACCGTGATTTTAAGACGGATTTGTCCATGCTAAATCTTCTACTCCAAGACCTTTGTTCACCAATCGACCACATACAAAAAGTAAATCGGAAAGCCGATTTAGATAGACTATAATATTTAGGTTTATTGTCTCATTCTTTGAAAGTGCAATAGTGGCAATTTCAGCCCTTCTGGCAATACTTCGACTAATGTGTAATGACGAAGACTCAATGCTTCCCCCTGGCAGTATAAAGAAAGCGATTGGAGTAAGTTGCATCTCAAACTTGTCTATTGTGACTTCTAGATGTGATATCATATTCTTTGTTACGCGTGGAGTTTTGTGTTGATTTTGAGTTTGAGTTTGAGTTTGGGTATCTGAAAGACATCTCGGATCGGCCAAATCAGAGCCAATAATAAACAGATCATTTTGCACATGTGTAAGCAAATTGATAATGTCGCTGAAGAGAACTTTATTTTTCAGACTTAGCAGTGAGATGACCAGTCCGATATGGGAATTCAATTCATCAACTGAACCATAAGCAATTATCCTTGAATTATCTTTTGATACACGTTTACCGCCTATAAGTCCCGTTTCTCCTTTATCTCCTGTTCTAGTGTATATCTTCATTGCCTGATAGAATCAAGTGATAATCTTTATTATATAAAATACGCCTTTAAGAATAACTTCGCAAGTTCAAAAGGGGTTCTTCTGAACAATTATTTATGTAAAGTGTCGGATTAGTAATTTTTTTCATGTGGGAACTTATCGAGATTCAATTTTACTCCAAAGACTAATGAAACCAATAATAACTAGTAACAATATGTTTTTTGGTATAAGAATTGAGAAAAAAAATACTAAAATTCATGGATGATGATGGGAATATTTACATTACGAATCTTACCCTAAAACAGCTAAAACCAATAAGTGATACAATACTTAATAATAAGAGAGCTTTTAAGAAAAAGGCAATTTAATATGAATGGGCCTCGGTTTTATGTTCGCGCAAGTATTTTTTCTTTTTGAATCTCTCGTTGCATTTTTCGCATTTAAATGGCTTTTCAAACTCTAACAGAAACCTTTCCCTTCTTTCCTCAGGGCTTTCAATTATAGGATTAGAGCTGATATCAGGTGTATTACCCATTACTCGTTGATGAAAAACTTACCTTCAGATATATTTGCCTTAGGTAAGATTATTACTTTAGAATAATTGAGTGGAGTTAGCACGCTTAGTTTAATTGGAAAATTAAATTTAACTTTGATTAATTGCATTTCTACCTTTTATTCTTTCTCTGTATTCATTAACGGGGTTATTTTTCCTTGAAGTCCCTGCAATAATCGTTTAGGCTTATTTTATATCACTGTAACCTTTTAGTTTGTCTCTGACACCTTATTCCGAACTAAGATAGTTAGTGGCATCTGAATGCTGAAGGTCCAATTTTATTAATGTCAGTTATAATGGTTCTAGAGTCATGATTAAGGCAGTCTAACGCTAGTTGCAATGTATAATGAAGAAATATGGTTCGTCCTTTGTTATTTCGACTTTATATGTCATACTTTAAGCTAGTTTCTTGAATTCTGCAGGCATTCTCGAGGGATCCGTCTATATTGGCTTTGAATAAATTGCCCTCTCTAATGGGCCCTTTTCTTTTCCTTTGCATTGGGTTTAGTTTAGAGTGGTTACCTCCCCCAACCTATACTGAACAAATACAACAGGAACAAAATACACTAGAGAATGCGGGGAGAACGTTCAATGCCCGGGAGACTCTTATAATGCGTTGTCTGTCGGTTATATATCTGAAGTCTGGCTATAGAATCGATTCTTACTATCTTCTAACCTTCAACTTTCTTATTGCACCAAAAGAATTAAGAATAAGGTCTTGCTCATAAAACAAAAGAATTCTCTCTTTTTAGCGATAGGCTTGTTATTGACTTTCTTTCTTTCATCTCCATTGCTTATTCATATTGCTTACGCAACAGATCAGACCACTAATTCTATCATAATTCATGGAGGAGGAATGGCAAGTATTGGTTGCCCCGACGGATCTTCTGTTGTTACGGATATATCATTTGATGCTGTGAAATCTGTTAATGGGACAATTCTAGGAAATTGGACAATTGACTCTACAGAAAGTATGAGTTTACCGACAAATGGTTTCAATCAAGGCCCGATTTATCTAGCAAACTTGACAACAAGTAGTTTCTATTTTCAGGGTGAAACGAATAATCCTCAAGAGCAAATAAGTTTATGTTCTTCTCCTCTATTTGCTCCTATTACTTTGTTAGGTCAGTGTGGGCAGGACGTCACTGTTACTATTCAATTTCAGTCCAACGATCCTCTTGATATAGCAAATTCTTTTCCTGCAGATGTCGAGTGCCAACTCATCTAATATCTTATGATGTTTGCCGTCTTGCAAGTACTTTCCCTCCCCGTTTTTAAACCCATCGCAAAAAAGAAACTGCCATAGGTTCATGTAGAGTCTCCTGCCGCTTTCTCTATTGCCAACCAACTTTATCAGATTAACAATTGTAGTTAGTCGTGTCTTTAATATGATAGTGTCACATACTAGTACATGACAGATATAGCACAAAAGATAAAAAATACAAGTCAAGACTTTGAAGCTCAGGCCAAAACGTCAGAAGAGCATGCGGAAGGTAAGCCAAGTTCCGAAACTTTGAACAAGGTAAAAGTAAAGCAGCGCTTTTTTTCTATAGGCCGTCAAATTTACATAAAACTTTAAATCATAAGAAAAGGAGTAGCAATTACAATGGATTATAAGAAACTTTATGAGGAAATGGTTAACTTTGACCCCAAAATCCGGTTAATCACGATTTGTGATCTGGATGGCAAGATAATGTATTCCGACCATCGCCAGGGCGTACAAAATCTATTAACCCCAGAGGAAAGCAAAAAATCGCTCGATCTGGCTGTTAAGGCATGGAAAATACGCAGCGAGCTTGCGCCAAAAATAGGAAAGGGAAAATATGTACTAGCAGAATATGAGAAGATAAAACGTATTACTATGCCCTTAGGAGATAGTCATGTTCTATATATAACCACAGAAGTAGAATCTGATCATGCAGGAATAATTGACAAGGTTAGGAAACAAAGTTTGTAATTTCACTGTTATACCCTGCTTAGAAGTGGGACTCTAAGCGCCACAGAAAGTCTACTTCCAATGTTATCCCAACCAATCCCACTAACTTTTATGCCATTTACTAGACTTGTTCCAAATACTCCAAGAAAGGATATTCCATTAAATAAGCCGTTAGCAAAACTCTCCCTAAACAAACCCAACTCCCTTAGTGATGTGGCAGAAGGTAGGGTTGACTCTTGATCTTCTGTAAAAGGGAAACCATAGCCTAGTAACAAGATGGGTCACCTATTGTTTCACTCGCTTTGTCTGTACTATTATTAATGCAGTCCTCGAAACTTTATTCAATGTTATTCTGATAAGATGGCATTGTCTAGTGCAGTAGTGTAATCGCTTATAGTAGTGCTCGCTTGTCCTGACAATTGAACCTAAGTTAACTTTCCTTTTCCTATCTAAAAGGAATTCATAGGATTGAATAAAAAAATATACACATGATTATAACGATATTTCTTCGGAGCATGCGCTAATATCTTACATAAAAAAAAAGTAGCAACTGAGGCGGGCCGTTTTCTATTCCAATTTTATGTTAATTCCGCAGTAACCAAAAAAGCACTTCCCAGCTCGGTCAATTTTGCATTATATAAGATCTATCAATAATAGGAGTTATTAGTTGGTACTAAAAAGAAGTTTAACTCGGCGCTGTTTCTCAATCTTATAATGCAAAATAAAATGAAAACAGTCAAGTGAAACGACAATTGGGCAAGGTAAATAGAGATTTGTAGAGAGATAATTATTCGAATGTATCTAAATTAGTTCATTGCATCATAAAATCAGTGGATCCTGGGCAGATTTTCAGTGTGATGGCAGTAAAGATGTCTAGACCCTTAAGAATTATTCTTTTAAGGGCCTACAGTTATCAGCATTTTGTCAAGACAAGATTATATAGGATTTATTAAGCTAAGTTAGATAGTGCCGTCGTAGCTCAGCCTGGGAG
>JBPCNB010000456.1:0-5601 GCA_051001675.1 Nitrososphaeraceae archaeon
GGTAGGAAAAGTACATTTTCTATTTTATTACAAATAGTATTAAGTGATGTAGCTGAATAATAGTATACATGACAGACCTTTAACAGGAAAAAAGGACTTTGGTATATTTTTTGGTACTTTTTGTTCATATGCACTTCTTTATCCAACTCGAATCCTCCTCTTCTCTCCTTCAGGAGGCAAGTTAACTTTGTCTATCGTCTGTGAATAGCTTTTACTATAACGGCCTTTATTTTACTTACTCCAGGGATAACAAAACTTCTCGCAACAATAGTTGGACAGTTGAGTCTGTCTAGCATGGAAATAAAATGCTGATTATCAAATACACTATATTTACCAATTCTCTTGCCCACTACGAGTAAGTCCGGATCAAGAGCATTAATTGAAGATAAGATCAACCGAGAAAAATTTGCGCTGTTCCTTTCTGTGATTTCTGTTACAAAAATTTCGCTGAACCCTATACCAATCTGCTCCAAATACTCAATGTGCTCTTTTTTTTCTTGTTCTCTTTTCTTCTTTGTATCTTCATCTTTAATCCTGCTGTGTCCTACATGTTCCTCGTGTCCTGTCTTCTTTATTGATAATACAGCTACTTTGAACTTCCCAGAATGCTCAAGCCAACTAGCGGTCTTCAATACCATATCAGAATGATCCCCTCCGTCGTATAACACAACCATATTCTTCTTTTTTCTTTCAGATTTAATGATTGATGCTTCATCATCTATCCTTTTCCGACCTTCTCCTCTTGCAATGTGATCTTCCATCTGGAGTTCTTCATCGCTACTTCCTCCTGTCAGGACAGCAAGCATATTACAGGTTGCAAGTGTCTGGAGTGCCTTGTTGCTTCTCAACATTTCATAGTCTGCGATCAAAAGGTCAATTTTCTGTTCTTCAATCGTAGATAATATAGCTTCGGACGTTTCATGTGAGATCCGTACAAAATAATGGTTTAGTATGTTTTCTTTATCTATTATTTTTTCTAGAGGTTCAAAAGCTCTTGCTGCTGGTTCTGTAAATGCAGCACCTGCAGAAAGCGGTGTTTGATGTGGTACTGTTATGACCCTCAAGATATTAATTTCTCCATTGTTTTCCTTTGCAACCCTAATAGCATATTTTGTCAGTCTATCAGGATTTTCTGGAGTATAAGGAATTAGGATTCTGAAGTTTTTCCTTGCTAAATCTCCTTCGCTTGTTATTATTGGTGAATAGTGTTCAATTTCTTTTCGAAAAGTGTATATCCTGTATACGGCAAATCCAATTGCAATCCATAGTAAACTGATAACCCAACTCATAGGTTGTGTAATTAACAGATAAATTGCAAGTCCTAATTTCAAAAATACTCCAATAATTGGTATCGCAGGAAAAAATGGGGTCTTAAATCCATAATTGAGCGTGTCTCCATGCATCCTTCTAATGGTAATGACAGCGATATTTACTTGAGTAAATAAGAGAAGGAAAATAACGCCTGCAGCAAGTGCTATTTGATCCAAAGGAAGTGCATAGGCCATCACTGCCATAATTATGCCTGATATTATTGTTGCAAGATATGGGGTTTTGAATTTATGATGAATTTGGCTTAGCTGGTGTGGCAAATTGTAGTGTCGACCCATTGCAAAAGCTACTCTAGCTGAGGAATAAGTAGTAGCATTCAGTGCAGCCAGACTAGAGACAATTCCACCGGCAATAATGATAAAAGAACCATAAGGTAAAAAGAACTCAGCAGCTTTACTTATTCCTAGATCACCATTTTGACCTATGAAATTCCATGCAGGAGTATTACCAATGGTTTGAGGAATTGCACCTAATGAGACAAATGCTACAAGACAATACAACAATACAACAAGGGTTAAAGAAATGAAAATTGCTCTTGGTATGTTCTTCTTTGGGTTCTTTACTTCCTCTCCTGTTTGGACGATTATCTCGTAGCCCTCAAAAGCAATGAATGTCAAACCCATAGCAGCCATAATTCCTCCAATCCCTATAGGAGCAAAATTACTGGCGAAATTAGAAGTCCAATCAGAATTATTATTCATAGTTAAAATTCCAGCACCAACTAATGCAAAAATTGTTCCTAGTTGAATGACGGTGACTATTATCCCAAGTTTGCCTGTCTCTGATGCTCCCTTGACGTTAACATAAGCAAACGCAGCTATTGACAAAACCGCTATTAGTTTATCTAGAGGAACAACCCCAAAGAGAGGCTGGCCTCCAGCAATTCCTAACATCTGAAATAGACTATACTGAAAAGAACCGTATCCTACAGCATAAAGACTTCCTGCGACTATATGTGCAAACCATGCCATCCAACCACTGATGAAAGCATTAGGTCGTGGCAATCCTTCTCTAACCCATAGATAACCGCCTCCAGCTTCTGGCATAGCAGAGCCTAGCTCTGCATACCCCATAGCTGTAAACAACGTGATTATTCCATTAATTATAAAAGCGATAATAACAGCGCTTCCTGCAAGACCAATTGCTGGACCTACAAGAACAAAGATAGCCCCACCAATCATACCAGCGATACTGGTCATAACCACGTCGACAAGACCCAAGGTACGCACCAGATGCTGCTCATGGAGATGTTCAGCAGATAGTGCTGCTGGCCTTTCTGATCTATCATCACCAGAATCACGGCGATGACGATGTTCTGACAATTATTGTGATATTCACACTCATTAATAGTCCAATTAAAGGTTTTGATTCGTTTTATCTATAGATTTAAGATAACAGGATTTAGCTACCTGAACTCACGTTATCTGCGAAAATAAGTTACTTTAATCTATTGCAGCAGATTAACAAATAAGATCCTAATTATTCCTAGTTTTTTTAACTTTAATTAGGCACCAAATAAAGAAAAAGAGAGTCAGAAAGTTGATTTTTAACAGATTAGAGTCTGTTGTATTTGAACAATTACAATCTATAAAAAACTCTATAGAAGGTGCAAAGTATACACCAAAATTAATCTCTGAGAAGATAGAATGGCAAGAATACTGTAAAGGTTGAATATTTGATTATCATATAAAGACAAACTATTATTTCTATTTATGTTGGTTGCCTTATAGAATTGATGTTAAGTATATGAGCATCTAACTCACTTAAGACAATGTCAGGAATATCTAGAAAAGAAATCACAAGTTTTCTTAAGCATGGAACCTATACTGGCAAGGTGGCTATGTTCGCAAGGATGTGAGCCCTCATGTTGCTCCTGTGTGGTATGTTTTGGATGAGGACAATAATAATAGTGATATAATTTTTACTACAGGCCAAGAATCCCAAAGGCCAAAGCATCATGCGTGATCCACGAGTAAGCATCTCAGTGGATGACCAAAAACCACCATTCTCATTTGTAATCGTAAATGGTATTGTACAGATTAATGGGGAATCAACCGATCTTCTCAAATTGGCGAGTAGGCTGATATATCCTATGTGGCAGTAGTTACTTCTCATATTCAAACCAGGAGAAAATACCGGCTGATGAAAAATTTTAACAGCTTGCATTGTGGTTCTTTCGTTCTTACTGGTTACCAGTTAGTGGCAAGCTAAAGCTAAATGTAGCTCCCTTTCCATCTGAATTATTCTCAGCCCACATTCTCCCTCCATGAGCCTCAACAATATTCTTAGAGATGTAGAGTCCAAGTCCTGTTCCTACGTTAGACGTAGTAGCAAACATTGTGAAAAGTCTTGGCAGCATGTCAGAGTGTATACCTTCACCGGAATCCTTTACAGAAATAATAATTTCATTATTGCTATCTTTCACATCAGCGATAATAGATATTGTTCCTTCTTTAGTGAATTTTATGGCGTTACTAAGCAAGTTTGCTATAACCTGGTAAAGTCTCACTTTATCTGCTTCGACGTATACAGGCTGTTCTGGTTTTAAGTAAACAATTTGGAGCTTGGCAGGATTGCTAATTTGAGTCTTGATGTCATTTATGACATTTCCTAATTTTTCAATTATATTCACTTTTTCTTTGTCTAACTTTAAGGTCTTACTTTCGATCCTGGTAATGCTTAACATATTTTCAACAAGCTTCGTAAGCCTCTCAGCATTGGTATGAATTGGTCTCAACAAGTTCAGTTCTGTTTCTTTAAGTTCCTCAGATTCCATTGCTAATTCAGAGTATCCCAAAATAGCTTGCGCAGGTGTTCTTAGTTCATGAGCTGCCATGTTGATGAATTCTTTTTGCATTAAACTGTGGGCTTTTAATTGTGCGTTTAATTCTCCTTGTATCGATAGACCCTCAAAAATAGAAACATAGGACATAACAGTTGGTTCACTATTCGAATAAGTGCTTAATCCTGTTGCTTCTTCAAAATCTAGTATCGAATCATCTTTTTTCTCTATTGCTAATGATTTCTTTCTGTCTACAACTACTATTGTGACAGTAGTGACAGCCGTTTGTTCATATCGAATATCGCTATATTGAACTTCGAAGCCCTTTTCTTCCTCCTTCTTGTATTGTGGTTGTTTTTCTATAGTTGAAAGAACATTTTGTACTATATCTTCTATGGTTTTGTCGGTAGGAGTTATTATTCTTACCTTTACGTGGCGTTCTATAACTGCTTGTATTATGAGTTCTATTACTCCTACACGCTCTTTGCGAAGAAATGCATTAATTGTAGGAAGTATCAATAATATTTCACGCTTAGCGGACTTAACCATATTAAGAAGCAGATCCATTATTTTTTGTGGACTTTGAATGACCTCTGTCTTTCCTAAATCAATATCTTCTTCAATTTCCCTAATTCTCAGTTCCGCAGCAATGGCTTTGTCCCAGAATGTGTCAAACACATACCTTTGGTGACTTATGAGTTCCTTAACATTACTGTAGATGATTTGTGAAGCTGGTTCACCCTTCTCATGATAAGTAGCAGGAGCGAGATATCCTGTCTCACTTATGTAAAAATTTCCCTTAATTCCATCCAAATGTCTTAGCTCATCTACCATAGTCAGCAGTTGTTTGCAGTAAGATAGATTATCTTTAGTAATTTCAGTGACATAAAACATTTTTACTCCTCTGTTTTTAGCATCGAGAAAAGCTTCCTTTAGCATGACAATATCAATCGTTAATGATGGTCGTGTTTGGTCTACGCAAGCATAAATGATATTATTGGATTTTTTCAAAAAGTGTAATGCAGTATCAATGACAGTCTCACTTCCATAATATACTCTGGTGAATTCTTGTCCTTCACCATTGGTAGAAGAAAAAGAGGAAACTGTCAATTCTAATCTAATAGGTAATGATTATGGCGGTTAAAAATTTTATCAGTATTAAGGATTACCAAATGAGATCGCATTACCATTAAAAGAGGCTATTTGATTAAATAGATAGCCATGAATATGGAGTCACGCTCATCATTGGATATTCGGAAAATCCTAGGATTGAGAGATAGTGCAGTAGTAAGAGTGTCAAACATTGAGGGAAATCAAGTGCATACTTATTACAAAAATGGTCTCTAAATATTGAATCTACTCTTCCAAACGATAAATACCTCTGACAATTTTCCATCTGTCTGTTACAGAAAGGTTATGGAAGATCCCTAATAATCTTCATTCCTTCCTCAGCGGTAAATGCTTTCAAGGTTTTGGTTCTCACATTTCCA
>JBPCNB010000457.1:0-2775 GCA_051001675.1 Nitrososphaeraceae archaeon
GAGCACAAGATTTTTGTTAGTGCTACTGGAATACTGCGTTCTAGAATCCCACGTCCTTAATCTCTTAAATGTACTATACATATATGCATCCAATTTCTGGCCACTTGTATCTCTCCCTGTTTTTGAAATTATTGTAGCAAGACCTTTATCGTGTTTAGCTAGAGAAGTTGGAGCTCCGGTTCTTGACCTGTTACTTTTTTCTTCAGGTGTAAATGCACGCCATTCAGGATTACTAATATCTTCAGGCTTGTCACTAATCACTATACCACAGTTAGTACATACAACCTCACCAGATTCCGGATCTGTAATTAAATCTGTGGATTCATTCCTACAAACGGAACATGCAATTGAGTCTTTTGTAATGGTTTTTTTGCTTTTTTGCTTCTCTGTTTCTACTATTATCACCGTATTGGTAGTACTACACCGGATTATTTAAACGACTGCAAATCAAATGCATGTTTACACTAGTCAAATCGACATATTCTTCTGCTGTGATAGATGCTATTTGTTGAGGATCTTATACTTTGACAATTTCTAATAAAATATCTATCTATCTCTCTATTCTGCATTTTCATGATAGAATATTTTAGTTATAATAATAATTAACATATTTTCGCTAAAAAGCCATAACGAAACATTTTGTCATTATTGAATTTAGCCCTATCACCGTTAGGGATATTCCCTGAACATCAACGATATCAGGTTATCATCTATCATAACGTCGACCGGGAGTTTAAGAACATCATGACATAATTCTGATACCAATGTCTTAACGTACAGTGACCATTTTATCCCAAGGTCGTGTTGTATATTGAAGCGGTAATACGAGCCATTTTTAATCTCAATACTATGCTGCATCCATGAGGCAGTCAACCAAGTTCGCAGGAATCTGAGAAAATCTTCCAATTCGATATTCTCATTCATAAATCTTAATATGCTCTTGAAACTATCTTTCTCGATTTTATGAGCTAGACTAATGACTTGTTCTTCGGTCATTTGATTAAGAACTTCTTTTAAGAAAGGTTTTGTCATCGGTAAAAGACCTACCTTTCTCTCGTATCTTTCCCATTGTACATGATTCGAAAATATTCGCGTTACAAATGAGTTCAAACTTACCTCCTCTAGTTCGGAATCGTTTCTCAATTCCTCTATCAAATAAGTAGGCAATCTAAAAGTAATAGTTTCGGTTTTAGCTTGAATCTTGCTCCTACTTCTATCTTTAGTATTTTCTTCAATACTAATCTTATCTCATCCTCCTCTATCATTATATTTACTCCCTCAGTAATAAAATTATACTGGCTATCAAGATAGAATTTTTTTTAGGATCCAGACTGAAGTCGATGGAGGAGGTGTTTGTAAGAGTATTTCCACCGCATCACTTAAATGCGCTTTCTTGAGGATGTGAAAATAAGGTGTTGCTTCTTTTTCCCCTGTCTCTCATAATGAAATTTTGTAAAGTGTTACCTGCTCTGATTCTTATTGTACGAACTTGATCATATTATGTATCACCATAGAGTTTGTTGACATATCAATTCTGGTCTTAGTGCAGTCGTTGATATAAAATCGCAGAAAGCAAAGTCTCCTGATCAGTGAATAAATCCTAAGAGTTTTGCATTTTCTTTCAACGGAGGATCAGATGACCCATCCGTGATTAATACTGTGGCTAGCCACTATGACCTGGCCAGGACGGCGACAGATTCACTAGCATTCCTAACTTACGATGGTGACTGTAGCACAAACAAATACTCTAATGAACTGGAGAAAAAAAGTAATGCGTACATTGATCAACAGATGTAGGGGAGAATTATAGATGCAGTTACAAGACTTGACAAGATAAGTATTGGATCACAGAGGAAATACCCTCTTTGTATTATTACATCCACCCGAGTGATAAGAATTTATCAAATGCTATCTTCCCACTCGATCGCCAACATGTTGTAGAGTCAAGTGGGTCATTATCTGCAGCGTGAGAGACAGCATATGGGGATCGCAGGCGCAAGTTATCTGTTGGGGAGATACTAGGATGATCTGAATACTCATTCTACATGAGTACCCATTTGCTTTATGAATAATATATTTGCCGTGCAAAAAGACTGGAAGATTACTATTCTAGTGTCGGTATCCTAGAATAGCAGGTATTCTTGAGTTTACTTCTCGACTCTTACCAGTTTTTCGATTGTACCAAATATCGACGTATTGCCGAAGTGATTATTGATTTTGGTTGGATCAACCCATATACTTACGACATTGTTATTCATTGTCTTTACGCTGATTTGGACATCAGGCACTGGTCCTTGTCTCATGGTTATAGTGGCAGTTCCATTATATATTACTGTGGAGTTATTTGGCATTGACATATCTGCAAGTGTAAAATCATAGATCTCATGGTCATGCATTGCAGAACCATTTGTCATTACCATATTGAACTTCGAATGAAATGTTGAATTTGGAAGACTAGCCATTGCGGCGGTTGCATTTGCAGGAATATTGGATTGATTTCCTCCTCCAGCTTGTGTTTTATTATCCATAGACACACTACCTTCCCAAAGACCGGAAACTATCCATGTAGGATTACCATTTTCATCATTTTGTAAACTTGCGATGGTTCCAAATGCATACAGTCCTGGCTGCATCATCTTGTCATGATTAGAATATCCTTGTTTCTTTTGCGGGTATGCCAAGGCGCTGCTTGAATTGCCCCTGATACCAGTATCGCTGCACATACCATGAATAATACTGAGAGTAGTTTTGATTGCATCATTGCAAGTAATTGCT
>JBPCNB010000458.1:0-5051 GCA_051001675.1 Nitrososphaeraceae archaeon
CATCCCAGACGCCAATCTAATTCTCGGTTTGGTCCTTCAATGAAGCCATCAAGCGTTAACATCATTGATAAGATTATTTTTCTCATGTTCTCCACTCATCTATTTTTTTCATCGTAGAATTCCATTAATATCATTACACATTGCTGTTCCGTAGTACAATAATGTTCTGTTAGTGGTAATCAATTTTGAATCACACAAACTGGAGTATCTATTGATATAAAGTATACGACTTAGATCGTTTGTTAATTCTATAACTAGAGATAGTTAGTTGTCTGCCACAATTGTTTTTGCCTTTAGTTTAAACGGCTTTGTCTAAATTTCCTGTTGTAATATGTGGATGTATTTTTATGTTTGAGACTTAATTTAACCTTAGCCTCTATTATAGCATCAAAAAGTGAATAAAAAATTTACTGACCGTCTGTTAATCATCACTTCTTATTTTTCTTATTTTTACTCTTATTACTTGCCACTTTTTTATTTGATTGGAGTTTACTAGTAGATCCTTTCTGGATACTTTTTTGAACCTGAGATACCTGTTTTTGAATTTGGTTTACCTGAGAACATATTTGATTAACTATTTCTGTTTGTCTCTCACGTGCTCTCATTTGCTTCTGCAGAGTCTCTAGATTTTGACTTATATTGGTAATTTGAGTTCTTTGTTTTTCTATTTGCTTTGAAGCATCAACCAAGGACCTTTGGATCTTCATTATAGTTTTTGTAGTCTGTTTTCTTGATTTTGTTTGCAGTGCTAATTGTGGCTGTTCAACTGTAGAGGCTTCGATTGGCTCGCCTTGTCCTCTTATTGCTTCCTCTGTTGCTGCCTCATCTATTCCTCCTTCTTCTATTATCGGTGATACTATTTCGCCTATAGGCTCTGGCACTACTTCTGGTACTGCTTCGGGTTCTCTCGGTGTTACTTCCTCCTCACCACTAGATAAATCAGCGTTCTCATTAATACTTCCATCTTCTTCTGACATTAATTGCTAATTATGTGTGTAATTAATATTGTTTTCCTCGTAGTTTAAGAGAATTTCAATTTTTTTACCCTCTGCATTGTGGTAGATTAATTGTTGAAAGATGGGAAAAAACTGTTTCAGAAAGGAAATCTTGTTTGAAAAGATCACTTTATTGAAAAATTAAAGAGAGAGTGGAGATTACCTCCTTGAAAAGAATGCATAAACTCTAATCTCAGATCCTAAATATCTGATACCATACCTCAAAATAAGCCAAAACAAGTACCATTCGTATGCCCGACAGTAACTGTAGATCATGTGGTTCTGACTTAGAAATAATATCCGTTTGTGAATTTTGTCATCAAACCTCAAAATTGACCTGTAATACTTGTGGATATATTTCGGATGAAAAAATACACCTTGATTGTAGAAATTCTGTTATACGGTAGGATGACTATTTAACAGAGACATATTAGGACAATTTGATGATATGGGGAGAGCCATTTGAGGTGAACAGGGTAATAAGCAGTGATCCTTGCAAGTCTAAGAATTATTCTTTTTGCTTAATTCTGAATGGCTTTCTGAATATTCATTAACGTAAGATATCAGAGATAGTATTGCAAACACTAACATACAATCTCCACCTTCTTCAAATGCTATGCGTTTCTCTTTTTCTAAAAGAGAAACTAATTCTTGTGTCTCTTCTTGACTCACAGTCTCTTCTTTGAGCTTAGAAATTAATGCTCTTCTTCTCTGGATCTCTACAGAAGATAATGGCATATCACTCAGTATGTATGAATCTAATTGCTATTAATTAGTCCTATCGATTAGTTGAGATCGTCAACATATATCAAACTGTAAAAAAGTAGGGGAATATAGTTACTTGTAAATGAAAATGCCAAACTAAGAAGAAACTAATGAAAAACGAGTTCACGCCAACTCATACTCTTAATTTGGATAGCATCGTATTCATAGGAATGACATTTTCTGAATATTTGGGAATGTTTAACTTGAAATCTTCTCATTAAAAGGACTTTGGATGCTGGATTCTCCTTCTGGTGCTTCGTCATTATGAGTTGGCATGCATAATAACAGTCGCTATATAGATCATGTTTTGCTAGATGATAACATTTATCAAAAGATATTTGTTTCATTAGCCAGTTTAAATCATATGGTTAAATCAAACACCATGACACATTCAATCACTAATTCCGAAAGCACAGAACAATACTCTAGGAAATCACCTATTAGGTTTACCCAATGTTCTCATTTACAATCGGCTCCTGTATTTGTCCTGTGCGAAAGATGCTACTGGTGTGCCACATTCCTGGACAAGAACAGACTCCTCGAGGAAGAAGGAGTCGACGATGATAAAAGTAAAATTTGTCCTCGATGTGATGATATTGATAGCATATCAAGTCTTCCAATACTATCTAATGAATCATTCACGTTTAATTATACAGTCAAACGAGGAATAGAATTACGATTTAGAAAGAAAGCATAATCGATAGGCTCTTCATGCAACTTATTTTTTGCCATCTACAAGGCTAGTCCAAGATAACCCATAAAAATTTAATGATTTTATAAGTAAAACTTAGTGAAATACCCATGGAAATTAACATCTGGCCGCAGGAGAGTGTGAGCTCTAGTCGAATCGCTGAACTCTCTACGACCATTAAGGATTAGCATTCATGACCATTTCATATAGGGGGCAAAATTCGTATTCTAGCCTCTCACTTTTCCTTTATTGTTTTCAATACATTTAGCAATTCTGTCTCACGTATATCAGGCAATTTGCTGATTTTATTTTCTATTATATTTCTCATATCTTCTAAACTTTTGGCACAAATTTTCATGAATAGATCATATTTACCATACATTTCATGGATTTCTAATATTTCATCTATCAAAGACAGGCTATCTATAATATGCTGTATTGAAGAGCCTACCGGTGCCGTATTAATTCCAATAAATCCGACATATCCATAACCAAGATAACTATTATCAACATTAATTGTAAACTTGCCAATTATTCCTTTTTGAAGTAAGCGTCTTATTCTCATATTCACTGCTCCATCAGATATTCCAATGTGCTTGGAAATATCAACAAAAGTATTAGATGAATCTTTTCTCAGTAATTCTATTATTTTGGTATCTATTTCATCTACTAAATATTGGGAAACCACATCGATCTAAATAGAATATGATTTTTTATATACCTATTGAGTAACATAAGTGAGTTAGGTGCTTGTTATTGTCAAGTATTGTTATTATTGCCCATAAGTAGAGTAAAACAGAACGCAAATTAGTTTTACTCATACGAGACACGTTCTGATACAAGAACAGAAATGATGCACTTAAAACGATTTTTTGTTACTTATTAATGTTATTTTCAAACTACCTTTTGCATCCATAGGCGGATATCAATTTATTTCACTATCAGACTTTTTCCATGATGAAAAACCAATCGTTCTTTTTGATTTTGTTTAAATCTCTGATCAAAATCCTTTTCGTGATAAAAGCAAAAGCCTTTCATCCGTATATCTGCTAATTTGGAAGGTAAAGATAGTTCATATTCATATTCTATTAGCCTCTGAATATTATTATTAAGCAAATAAAACGAACCCATCTCTCCAAATATAGAAACTTCGCTCCTACCAGAATTTATTGCACGATCTAACAGTCTTTTCGCAAACGGAGATATGCTTACTCCTAAATCGGGGTAGGCCTTTAAGGAGTCCAGAATCATAAGAGAGCCTTCTCTTACATGTTTTTTCACATCAAGAACCTCACTCAGAATTTTTCTTACTCCATAAGTAGTTTCATAACATGGAAGAATAACTACCAGTTCGTTACTATCTTCCTCCAACTCACTTTTGGCATAATTTGAATATATTGTTCTGAAAGTAGGTATATCCGGATAGATTACAAGATAGTGTGAGCCTACCTCTGCTTGTTTTAGTGTATCCACACTATCATGAGGATTACAGTTAATTATCAAATTTCTATCCCTGACTGAATTCCCTCGGCATTAAGAAATTTAAACCTGTGTCACAGTTATCAGGGAAACGCTATATTCACTTCGGATTTTTGGTATTACTTCTGAAATATTTTCGACATCCTCCCTTGCCACAAAATATTCGTCATGTATTTCAGATTCTTTCTGTACTTTCCTACTGGCCATAAAACTATACTATTACAATATACATGTATTTATGAGATTGATGTTATATGTATACTATTTCGTTCCCATTATTTTTATGCGATTTGAAAAAGTAATTATAGTAGACCAACGACAAGGTCTTGTTTAGTTCTAGCGAACAGCAATCACACAAGTTAGTAGGTTTTAACTTCTATCAATATCGAATACTAACGTTATCTAGTCCAAATTTGGCATATAAATTCGGATTACATTACAGCTGAGAATAGTTATAGAGATTACTTGGAGATAGAAAAATGCTTTCTGTGTCGATGCCTGGAAGAGGTCATTAGATTATATGTGAAGGCGGGGTCTTGTATGATTCAACTCGTCATGACTTATTTTCTCTACTTTGAGTTTTGAAATTATGGTTCTTCTCTGGATCTCTTCAGAAGATATGGCATATTATTCAGTCTTATGAATTTAATGTCTTTTTGAGGCTTTTCTTCTGGACTTTTCAACTAAAACAACCACAAGCTTAGGAGCAACACTACCATATAGAATAACAGTCATTAAGGAGAGATTTTGATTGTATGCAATATTATCGTCAGTTAAGGAGATGACATCCTATGATTAATGATAATGATGCAGCAGTTAGTCATCCGCTTACTAATGGCAGGTCTTTACAAAAAGCCAGGCAATCACTTCTGAAAACTTATCCCCATTTGCCAAACGAATTTTAATTGTAGATCACAATCCCGATATTACATTCACACTAAAGAAAGGCTTGGAAGCTGAAAATGAGAAAAATGGTAATAAAACATTTTTCAAAGTACACTCATTTAACGATCCCCTACAAGCATTATCAGAGTTTAAACCAGACTTTTATGAACTAATACCAATTGACATTAACATGCCTAAAATGGACGGATTGGAATTTTCTGCCAGGGTATTAGATT
>JBPCNB010000459.1:0-1030 GCA_051001675.1 Nitrososphaeraceae archaeon
CATCCTGCCGATTAAGCGCCCCGAAATATTTCAATCTTGGGGTAGGGCTGCATAAGGCTCTTGGATAACCTGAGGAATTTGGCGAGCTAGCAATAACGCCGTGATGCATTATCCAACATATTACAACTTTACAGACTATTTCAATGGAGGGTCAAATAGCCCGGTTGATGACAAGAAGAGCTACAGTTACGGGTTCATAACCTTTATTGAATATTGTTTTGTTTTCCCGTCTCTACTTTGATATCTATTTCTTTTTCTTGTCTTAGTTCTTCCAACCACCACCCATTTTCTTGTAGCTGTACTTTTCTTATTTCCATAAACAGTTCTATCAAATCCAAAATATCATAAGACTGTTTCTGCTGCATCACGTATCATTTCTCTGTATTTTTCCTTGTCATAACTGCCTCTCTTTCCTGTAAGGTGGATCTTTTACTACTATGTCAGCTGAGTTATTAGTACTTATTTTAGATTACCACCCAGCTTCGTTGCTGCTTTCACTGACTTTCTTTTCTAGATCTTCTATTCCTTGCTCGCCTATGTTAAACTTGACTTGACTGTATGCGTGGTATGGTGAATCAAGCATTGTTGCTATTCTGTTATGTCCTGCTTTTCTAAGAAAAATCCGGTAAGCGGAAGCATGAGCCATGATATTACCACCGATCGTTATTTGATTGTCAGAATATATTGCAACCTTATATCCTCCATACCATAACAGAGTTTCATATTGCCAACAGCATATGTGTTGATACTACTTGATTATAATTATCCCGATTATGAGATTATGAGTCAACTAGACAAGTTGCCTTGTGTGATAGAAGTAAACAAAGTAGAGGGGCAGTATGATATAGTGGTAAAGTTATCAGACAATAATGTGGACACAATAAAGGAATGTATAGCAAAACAGATGAATAGAATCAACGGAATACAATCTACGGTAACATTGATGTCCGAGTGATTATTACTTGTTCAGTGCGAGAACCCAGCGAAGTTTATGAGTTTGTTTTCTTATAGCCGTTACCGAGTTTAGTGA
>JBPCNB010000460.1:0-3428 GCA_051001675.1 Nitrososphaeraceae archaeon
AAATAAGAATACACTGGATGTGTTTTTAAAGATCTTCCTTAGTATTATGACAAATCTTGGCGATCATCCCTGCATGATCCTCAATATCATGTCGCGATCTAAATCGTGTTCACAACCATAGTTAACGATACGTGACTCTGATATTGTGGTATCTTTCTAATGATATAATAACGGTAGGAGAAAGGGTTTCTATAATATCTTTACTTATCGGCTATATCTTATATATCTCCTCAATCTTTTGTCATATCTGCCATTGCTATTCTTTTCTCTTTTTTTTCCAAAACCGTGGCCTTCATTTTGATGATATCTAAAACTACTTTTGCTTCGACCACTATTTCTATGATGTCCTTGTTCGACTTTTCTAGATGGTCTGGTCTTAATACGAGGTCTATACTGTCGTTCTGAAATAACAGGAACTGAGATTCCCATTTCATCATTGAGTTTATGTATTGGTTGTTTGGTATTTCTAAGAATTCTCGCAAAGTCATCCAATCTCTCAGGTGTTACCAGAGATACCGCATTACCAGTAGCACCAGCCCGAGCCGTTCTTCCTATCCTATGAAAGTACATCATAGGTTCAATCGGTACGTCGTAATTGATAATATGGCCTACTGATGGAACATCAATGCCTCTTGCAGCAATGTCTGTCGCTACCAGTACATTTTCACGACCATTTCTAAATCTGTTCATAGAAATGTTTCTTTCTTTCTGTGAAAGATTGCCATGCATGGTAGTCACCTTGAGACCTACATGTTTTAGTTCTTCTGCAAGTCTTCCTGTTCTTTGCTTTGTAGCAGCAAAGACAATAGTTTGTTCTTTATCTCTATTTTTATTCCTGATAAAGTTACAAAGATGCTTAAATTTTTCTTTTTCAGGAATAATGAGATAAGATTGCCTTATAGTATCAAGGCTCAGCTCTTCTTCATTTAATCTTATTTCTTTAAGATCCTTTTTCATATATTCATGTGCTAATCTCGATACTGTAGGAGGCATAGTAGCTGAAAAAAGGCATGTCTGCCGGTTTTCTATTTCTAAGGAAAATAGGATGAATTTGATCTCATCAATGAAACCCATATCAAGCATTCTGTCGGCTTCATCTAGGACAACGAAGTTTACATTGTCCAGGTTTATAGAATCTTGTTTTATAAAATCAATTAATCTACCGGGAGTTGCCACTATTATTTGCACACCTCTTCTCAACTGATCATATTGGATACCTATGCTTTGTCCACCATAGATGGACGCAGTTCTAATACCAGTATATCTGCCGAATCTGTTTATCTCGTTTGTTACTTGTACCGCCAGCTCCCTTGTAGGAACAAGTATGAGTGACTGAATAGAACCCTTGGGTTTGACTTTTTTTAACATGGGAAGGGAAAAAGCAGCAGTTTTGCCAGTACCCGTATGAGCTTGACCTATTATGTCTAAGCCTTTTAAAATAAGCGGTATAGCTGCCTGTTGTATAGGAAAAGGAGATTCAAATCCATTCTCTTTTAATGCCTTAATTATCTCTTTACTTAATCCTAACTGTTCAAAGGTTGTCATGTCATCTGTCGAAGTTATAGTCTTAGTTATCTTCTAGATTGGACGGAAACTAGAAAAAGTACAGTTGGTCATTTGATATTTTTAAACTCTTTTTCCCTTTTCACCAAGGTAAAACTCCGTATATCCACGTTTGCTGCAGGATCATCTGTTACATAAATCATTTTATTTTTCTCTCATAATTATTAGTATCTTATTTCTGATAAGCGTTGTTCATCACTACAACCAGAGTTGGGGTATTCCAGCTAATTAATAGTCTGAGTCTGATTAATGAGGTTTATATCATATGCAGCAAGAGTACTCTACAACCATTTTAGTTTGCTTCCATAGAAAAAGCGGTTGCTATTCCTGTATACTGAAAAAGCTGGAAAGAACACATAGGATAGGTGCCAAAGTCCAATATTTCAATCCCTAATGCAAACTCAGAGCTTATTCGGTAGGTGGCTATTAGGAGCTAACAAAATGGTAATAATATTCACATGTGATAGAATATTAGGACAATAGTAAACGCCTTTCTTAAGTCCCCAGATCTGGATCTTTATCTGAAAAATATAAGGGAAAGCCTTGATATTTAACGAGGAGAAAGGTGGAAAGTTTGAGCACAAAAGTGGAAAGACTGCAATGGCGGAGAAAGAAGGTCCTAGAATGATCTAGCCAGGGACGCAGTCAACCAGAAATACCAACTATTTTGCAAGTTGGTCTTGGTACTGTCAGTGGAGATATTTTGTTTCTTAGGGAATAGGCTCGAGACAATCTAAAATCTCACATGCACGAGAAATTACCTGAAGAATACCAAAGCTGCATGGCGGGCCTTAAACAAGTGCTAAAGTTAAGTTGGGACATTGCAGACAAATCCAGGAGTAATAAAAATAATGATAACGATCAGACCACAACAATGACAGACGATAGGACTAGGATACAGGCCTTAGCTTTAGCTAATGATTGCTACAAATAAATTCTGGATTTAACGACTAATGGTGTTGTTATTACGGATGCTATCAAGTTTGTTCAGACAAACAAGGAGAAACTCATGACTACTAAAGGAGAAGATGGTAAGGGATCTAAAGAACTAGGTTACAACGAAGACAGAGATCAGTTAGAAGAAAAACAAGAAGAGGAAACAGGAGAGCTTAAAGAGGAAACAACAACAAATCAAGTTTTTTGAACTTGTCAATCGGCCATCTGCAGCATATCATAATCATAATAAAGAACCAGAGTGTTAGAGAAATCCATCCAGCCGCCTATTCCCGGTTGATTAGTTTAAACTTAGGTCTCTATTTATGATGATATACCAAAGTGGAGAAAAAGACTTGGTTAGTTATTTCAATCCTTGCAATCTCTGTGGTGAGTATTGTTGTTATGGTGATGATCTATTATACCTCTTCATTCTTTCCACACAGACCTTCGGTTGAGGGTGTAGACTTGTTTGGTATTGACGAAATCTATCCGACCAAGGAGGGTGGACGAGAATGGTATGTCGATATGAACAATCCGTTTGCTGATGATTTGTTCTCGAGCACCTTTGACCGAGACATAACCAGACAAGAAGATGGCTCCTGGCGCATCGAAGGATCTGCAGTCAGGTTGAATGTGGGCACACCCTCAAATGTGGAAGTTTGGAAAAATGTTGAGATCACTGGCTATGCCAAGGTAATAGAATCAATATCATCTCCTTCATCTTCTTCATCGGCTAATGGCGATAGAGCCGATGATAGTAGCGACGGCGAGGGGGAGGAAGAAGATTTTGCAAGTGATCTGGACTGGAGAGCAAAAGGAGGAAGACACAATAATGAACATCCGTGTGAGGGAACCGCATACATAGGAACCATAGATATTAATGGTAATGTCGAATGGAAAAAAGAAATATGGCATACCGGTGGATATAC
>JBPCNB010000461.1:0-2427 GCA_051001675.1 Nitrososphaeraceae archaeon
ATCTCCTTCTGGTGTTGGAACAGTAGTAACGGAAGTAAAATCCGTCGTTTTTGCGGTATCCGATGTTGATGAAGACTCTTTGTCCTTACTCTTGTAGTCTTCCAAGTCCGGTCTTTCGTCTGGCTTCATACTAGGTGCTGTCTCTTCCTTCTTCTTCCTCTAATCCTTTTGCCATTTTCATTGCTCTAGGCTCATCTTCCAGTGAGCCTTTAGCTGCTTGTCTTCCTCCTCCTCTCGTAGTCATCATTTGAACCTTCACAGTGTCTATATGAATAGCATAATCTTGATTGCAATGCTGTGATGCGTATTTTGGTTGATTAATATCGTCGAAATTGGCATTCCATTCTAACTGTCCACCGCATTTGCTACATTGAGAGTCTGTTAGACCATAATGAAGAGATGTAGGCATACCGTTTTGTTCTACTTTCGGCATTTAATTTTGTTCTATAGTGTAGATATACTCTATAGTTTATCTAGATATGTCTCTGTGATATCTTTTTGGAACGATTCACATAAAACACTAATACAATAAAATGCTATTAGGGTATAAAGTGGAGATATTATTCCATAAAGTGATCGACGAGCATCAGCCGGATCTATTTTACCTTTCCTTTAATCATCTAAAAAATAGAACCTAAGAATACGGAAATTACTGTCCAACTACCATCGTAATAGCATCACTAATTATCGTAGCCCGATTAAATACTGTTAGTTCTATCCTACATCTAAGTTAACGGATTTTAATTAAGGTTGGTTATAGCCCACTTGGACAAATTGCTCCTATTGCAATGTACAAGATTGGTAAAATCATATTATCAATACATAACAACATTGGTCAAGATCCAGAACAAAAACGTAAATAGCAGGAGCATTGTAGAAGATTATAGTGAGCAACGTCATACAGCGCATAATCAAGATAATATTAACCAAGGAATGAAAGTAGAGTATGAGAGTTCATAAAAATTGAACAATTATATACATAATGATCTCTGGTCCACCTTTACCTTAGCCGGGATAACTCCAATACTTTGCTTCTGTGCCTGACTACAGATCTACGATATTCCTTTGATAAAATTGTATTCATTGTCTTAGTTAGGGTTCCATTTGTATTACTGTTGCAGTAAATTTAACAGAATCTGTTGTTGTTTCACTTTTATCATTGTTATTTCCTTTTCCTGCTGTCGTAGGCGTTGTATTATTGCTAGTTGTATCAGATAATGGAGCAGCAATAGTTCCTATTATGCCACCAGTGCCTTTTATATTAAAAATACTAAATGTGATATTACCTTTATAGGGCTCTTCAAATGTTACTCTTTCGTACGCCCGTCCTCCTTGGACTGCTTGATTTGCCTTTTTCCAAAGTTCTCTTCCATCATCAGAATAAACTGACATATCATAACTTTGTATGGGGACCATTCGTTCAATCAATGACGGATCGGTATAACCAGTTGCTCCCATTGTTGTTGCAGCTCCAGTCTCATTTGTCTCTGTTGTAGGGAATGTCTTAGGCGTTGCTGGGGGAGCTGTAGCATTCAAAAATACAATTTCCATATCAAATCCTCTCTGTGGAAGAAGAGATGGTGGTTGACCCCATCTGATTTGTACTCTATATGTTCCTTTACAATAGTATCTCAGTGACCCGTGTTGTCATTACCAGACATTGAAGATGAGGGAAAACCAAACTGATCTCTTAATTCACCAGTCCTACCGTGTCTTTTCATCATACTTCTTGTTCTAAAGAAGCTAATCAGAATAAAAAGACCAAGTACAGAGACAAAGTCATAGGGAAAGGGCAGCAAGAAAACTAGAACAAGACCGATACACAGATAAAGTCCAAACCACTTTAACCGATAGATAATAAATCGATTTGTAACATCATCGATATTCATATGACTGCACTAACTTTTATGCTCTGCATTCCAATGCTTTACAAAATCTCGTTTATTTAATTCCAACTTCTTTCCCCAATTTAACATAAAGTAGTTCAGAAACATGCAACCAATTCTATCACATTCATAACAGTAGTCTGAATATTGTGAGGAATAACCATACACTTCTCCTACAACACACTTAGAAGTCTTTTGTAATTCAAAACGCCATCGCAACCAGGTCCGTGACATAAAAGTCGGAAGATTTTCTTTTTTTAACCGTGAGGCTCAGATAGGCGATATATATTCAAACGTTAGTTGTCAGGTTTACAAACCATTAAAACTTATTGTGACCAGTACGATTGTTATGAGAAGAAGACTACAACTATCGCCCTCTGTAATAGCCGCTCTATACTTTGTTCTGTTTTTGGCACAGTCTGGCTTGTCACTTAATGCTAGTTTTGCCCAAACTCCAAACGCAACAAATCAAACTACTGCAAAGACGACTGGTCAACCAGAAACCACTGTACTGAACAAGACTACTATACCAGCACAACAG
>JBPCNB010000462.1:0-5449 GCA_051001675.1 Nitrososphaeraceae archaeon
GCTGTTACAGATATGAGACTAAGAAACTTTGTTTTATTGAACTGTTTAACTCTGAGTAAACTATGGTCTGTTATTCTATCTATATATTTTAGAACATTGTATTCCTAAGGATAACAAAAACCGATAATAACGTCCTATTATAATCAAGATGCATATCTCAGAACCGTCGGAAGTAATATTTATTTTAACAGAGTGTTAAAGATCAGGATGTCTCTGTAAATGCGAATAGTCCTATCAAGATCAAGCTAGAGGCCAAGGATCCGGATGATGATAAATTGAAGTATGTACTTGTAACGAAACCATCACATGGCCGAATAGTTCAGTTCTCTAGCTCGACAGGCACTTTAGCCTATATTCCCGATGAAAATTATGACGGGAAGGATGAGTTCACTTTCAAAGTTCATGACGGAACTGTATTTAGCAAGGATGCTAACGTTTCGATAAAGATAGAGAAGAATGAAAAATTAAGCAGGGACCAAGTTCAACGAAGTGATCAGCAGCAAATCAAAGAAGAATCTCGTCAATCACCAACAAATGAGAAAAAGACCACTGAAGAGAAGAACAATAACGATACACCTCCAAGCGATTCAAGTCAACAGTCAGGTTCTTCAACTCAGGATACAGAAGAGCCGAAAAAGGACTTAAAAGAAGATGAGCCTAATCCACCTGAAAACACACCGACCGATACCGGGGACGGAACAAGCGGCGATAGTCCGCCAACTCCTGACTCGTAGATAAACTCCGGCTTGGTCTCGGGGGCTCTCTCGATGTGACCCAGGTACCTCATACTTTTTGTACCAAATACATCGTACCCAAAAAGTCTTCGCCTACCAATCGCAGTGTCATTTTACGATCCTTGGATCTATCAATCTTTAAGAGTACTTGTTGCAAAGTGCCTAATGTCATTTTATCCTTACAATTGGAATGGTTAGGCCCTTTTAATGATGCACGAACGTAAGAATGACCATTATAAATTGATGCTCTATCAGATTGATTGGTACAACAATTCCTAACTGCTAGAGGACTGGATTTTGGCACCGAATTCACAATATGATGGAATCATCTGTTGGAGTGAGTAACTTTCGCCTACACATACCTCACGGCAGTTTACCTCATTTAATGGTTTCCTCAAAAAATAGATAAATCCGCTAAGATGATCTATGTTGCTGTTGCTGCTAGTTATTTGGGCTACCAGCATTTATTTTTGTATTTAATTCTATTTTTATTAATATAATATAGCAAAACCCAAAACTACACATGTCCTTTTAGTAGGCTTGATTGTTATCTGATCATTGTTGACTATTATTTGACTACTGTTTAAGGCAGTGTAAACATTACATACATACGAACAAACCATACCGACTGCTCATAGTACTAATACAGGTCAATACTTTGACTTAAGCCATTCCGACAGATTTGTCATCCTTAACAAAAGCGCTATACTGGGCGTCGTTTCTCTCCGCACTATACATGGCTATGACTAGACCTCCCAAGAAACCAACCAGTCCTGTAACAAATGGAAGTACTTCTCTGGTTGCGTCTGGTCCAGCCAAGAGGGAAATTGCCATGAGGAAAGTACCACAAGCAACAACGAATGCCACTACATTCCCTAGAGTCCTAAATCCATTAGACCATATGCGAGGCAAAGAGAATTTGCGAGCCTTAGGTTTCTCATCGGTGGTGCTCATTTTTTAATTAAGGGAAATAATTCGTTTATAACTTGCTAAGTTAATTCTAGTTTCAGTTAGTACTCAACTATTTTATTACTAAAGCGGGTATTTCAAGCGGCTAGGCAGTGTACTAAGGTTTTAGTGAAGCGGCTTTGTATCCGATACAGAACGTCATTATATGACTGACTATGTCTGCGATTATTTGTTCATAATTGATTTTTCCAGGCTTTCCCTCGACTCGCTCTAATATCATATTGGCTACAAAGTTCTTCAAAACATTAAAGGCAAATGGATTATCTTGGATATCTGCATCTATTGTAGATAGGCTTAATAGATTCGCTTGCTTCTTAGCATTCCCATCTCGTACTTTTTTCACCATAGTTGTGATGTTTTAATTCAACTTCAACTATGGTCTTTGCCTTGTTTTCAAACTCTTCGACATCCATAATTTCGCTTTTTTAGTTTGACATTATATTTAGTTTCATGTCATGCATCTTAGTATCCTCCTCCCTCTCGTTACAGTGACCCCTTCGTTATAACATCGCAACGGACTCGTTTCTTACTGAAATTAACCGACCGATACCGGGGACGGAACAAGCGGGGATAGTCCAACAACATCTAATTCAAAGTAATGACAGTTTAGATCATTATCGAATATGACTTCTCATGTGATAAAATCATCATATATAGGCTTTTCATACCAAATTTCTGCGAACGTTTAAATCAGTATGAAATCATAAGATGTTCACAGCATAAAAAGTGCTTATCGTTTTTTATTAAGGACTTTCACTGACAGGTGTTAGTTTGAGCCTTATAAAGAATTATTCTCGCATTACCGAGGCACAAACATTGACGGGTTTTTTTGTCATCGCCATATGTATTGTTTATTGCAAGGTTGTTACTGAACCTATAGCAATATCGTTACTCGACAGTCTTGTGACTTTAAGGATGATGCTCGTCACATCAAAAAATATGTAAAATCTGTTCCTTTCCAATAGTAGACCTTTTTCCAATAGTAGACCCTGGACGTATTCTAGGGGGTAGACCTTTTTTCTAGGGGTAAGCCATTTCACCTAACTACAGGCCTACATTTTTATTATTTATATCACAAGAAGTAAATATAGAATACTAATTTATCTAGTAGCCAAACAATTGACGATTAATTGAAAGGACCTAGTTCAAATGTCAATCTGCTACGAGTAGGATCAAAAAGTAGCCTGGTCAAGGAGCATGTCAACAAAGAACATGACGCTCTAATGGATAGCAAAATCGAGCGTACAACTAATGGATTATCTCACGGCCTAACTATCCATCTAAAGAGGCTGTCTGCACTTTCACCTCAAAATACTCAATGTATCCTGTCTTTCCTAGATGCTCTTACAATCGAGATTAATGCTTCATCGAATCATAAGATGAATTAGGTAGGTGTTCTCTGTAGACTTTCACGTTTCCATAATAGTCTACTATTTACGGACATGACCAGAGATGATGTCATTTCATTTCTGGACAATGTTCGTAGACCTGAGGAGTCTGATCCGCTACATAAGTGGATAGGAACGTATAATCTGTACGACATTCTGTTAACAAAATTTTTCAAGTGGTTGCATTATCCCAATCTAGAATCAGATAAGAGACTGAAACCTTCATGTGTACAAAATATTCCATTATTAAGACTCAAAGGTACGTGTTAGATTGTAGTACTTCTGTTTGGAACTCGTATCTTATTAAGTTGCATTTCAACTTCATCAATTAGCGTTACCATCGATATTGGTTTTCGCAAAAAAACTTGTCAACGCAATTACATTCTTCAAATAACTTGTCAGTGACTTCGAATGAGCTAATCAAAATTCTTTATCTAGGTACTTGTGGAGCTGGCTGATATGATAAACTAGTCTGCTAGGATGCTTGCCACTTTATTGCTAGTGATAGCTATGCTAGAAGAAAGTCAGATTAATTCGGAATGAACATCAAGATTAATCTTAATTATAGTTTGTTGGGTAATTAACCATATGACATCTGAAGAGGAATATTTGGAGTCAGTAAGGGAAGATAACGAGAAAGCAGCAAAAGCACAAGAAGCCAAAGAACGAGAGAAAAAGAAAGCAAAAAAGGATAATTGATTTCTACGAATAATCTCTATACTAAAGAAATATAAGCAAATATTAGACCAGTTTAGAGGACTCCGTCCATCCACTTTGTATACTATGCCGTTTAAGGATAAATGAATCAATAGTGTCGTATAATAAACTAGAGACAAATATCATGCTCAGTCTAGATTATGCGGAGCATATCTAACTGAATTACCGACAATTCGGTAAAAGCTGTTTGGAACGGAGATAGAGTTAGCAATCCATGAGCCAAAAGGAAGAGAATTGGAGGAAAGGCAGTTATTGGGTCCGTTGCAGGCAGGCCCATTGGTTAAGACCAACTCACAACGACTTCATCATCATCTCAATCTTGATAGGACGTTAAACATAATATCGGTTTTGTGATTAATGACAAAACTTGATTGTCCAATTTGCCATAAAAGTTATTCGTTACCTGAGGATATGAAGAATCATTCAGAGGAAGTACATCACTGAAACAGAGGATATTTGGATTGGATATTTCATCTTGAAGATAGAATATCCCAACTAGAAGCCAACAGTATGGCTAGTCACTAGATTCTATTTCTTTCTTTTTTATGGTGTGGTCTGGACTACAGAATTAAGCATGCCTTGTTTGCAGGAGTTCGTGACCACCGAACTTGAGGAAAAATAGGAATATTAGCTTACTTGTTCAGTTCTCCTTTTTCTACTTCATTCTCTAAACAGTTCTTTAGCATGTCCAAGTGTTCTTGTTTATCCTGCTTACTGTTATTCCATACTTCAACAAGTTTAGTTTTATTTTCTCTCTCCGCATCAGCGATATAAGTATCGATTGTGGAGTGAAGAAAATCAGCTTCTCTGCCCAATGCTACCATGACGTTATAAGTCGAGTTATCGAGTCTGGTGTTTTCACTTTTTTGTGACATGTAATAGATGGGTCAACATATGTAAAAAGCATTGAACAGTGTTTTGATGCACCGTGACTCTGATGTTGGAAAAAATCAACCTTAGCGACAGTTATATTCTCTCTCGCCTGTCCTTTGAAAGAAGAAAGATAGCTTTCCAAGAATATCACTGGCGTGGGACATACTAGTTAACATTTACCATGTAACTATACTTCCGGCATTGATTCTTAGTAAGGTAACTTTTTATTTCTTGTATTTATCAATGTCATGTTTTGGCTTGGTAACTTCCTGACGCTATTAATTGGAATAACTATAGAGAACCATTCGCCCTTCCATACTTTGTATACAATGTATAAATAATTTAGTGCTCTTATAGAGACATGTCCGCAGATGGACCTTACAAATGCGTGTCATGTAACGGTAGGGAGTTCAAGTCTAGAGAAGAACTGGAGAAACATAATCAAGAGCAACACAGTACGAGCACTCTCTGATTTAACCGTTGACTTGTTATCGTAATCTTACCAAATCTTTTTTATACGAAGCGCCGTAATAGCTTTATCTACCGACATCGCAAATAGTCTAAAATTATTCATTGTGGAGTTCAAATATTATTCACATCATTTCTCATACAATCCCATGAATAGCTACTTCATCGTATTGATTGCGCAACTACAACTAGGAGGTATCGACAAATTCGCCGAAGTCAGACTGAGTGAAATCCACTAATCTTTTATATAATATTTCAGATGCTAATGCGTTGAGCATCAAACGGGATCAAGCATCTAGG
>JBPCNB010000463.1:0-3381 GCA_051001675.1 Nitrososphaeraceae archaeon
TCGTCGCGAATGCAAATGATAGACGCCTTTTCTTTCTTTCTTGTTCAGTCCCTGTAATAGTCTTGTAAATCACGAATCTGACAGAAGGTATAATCAAATCTCACAAGTAAAAACAGAAACATTTGAAAAACCAGGAATATACGATTATGTAACGTGCATACAGTCCATTATTGCATGACATGAGGTGGGGGTAAAATCGGCAGAGATCTCTGGGTTGGCGAAAATTAGCTAATAAGAAGTATTACTCTTCTTCCTACTTCCATTCCCATACTTTTCCAGTCACTATATATATGATAACAATCAGTTAGCTTTAGCTCTCTGCATTTCCTTAATTTGATTTACGTTCTTTTAGAATAGGAAGTTATTCTAGATTATTATATCATAATTCGTTTAGTAAATTTCTAAGATAATATCTATTTATCTCTCTATTCTGCACTTGTATAATAAAATATTCTTATTTTAAAATTATAATAAAAATATTTTTGTTAAAAGGTATAATAGTAATTGCAATCAGTCATGTTGAACGTACTCGTATCAGTAGTATTAGCCGTTGCTCTTTTAACTATTCCCATTATTTTGAGTAATTATGGTATGCTCACTGTTAACCATTTGTATGCTCAACAAACAGGATCATTATTACCTTCACTCCCTGACATCGGAGTAAAAATTACATCACCGACTACTGGTCAAAGTGTTTCAAGCGGGGATGAGCAACAACTTCAAATCACAGGTTCATCCACAGACGATTCAGTTACAAACTGTCAAGTTTCAGTCATTGCAAATAATGTTAAACCATACCAACCAGTTCTCGCTAATGGCAGTGGAGGCATAAATGATTATTCTTCTTGGAGTTTCTTACTTAATTCGAGCTATGCTTCTATAAAGGAAGGCCAAAACAACAGGATAACTGCGAAACTAGTATGTCTTCCTAATTTGACAAAATGGTATAGTGTAAATGTAACCGGAATTTCTTTCAACGCTAGCATACTAAAAATTACATCTCCTACTTCATATGAACGATTATCAACTGGTAAAACCACAATACAGGGAACATCCATGGATGATTTCTATAAGGACTGTGAAGTACTTGTTAGGAAGAATAGTCTTCCATTCCAAAAGACCGCTGCAGCAGGATTAACAGGAGCAAGAGATTATTCAGTTTGGAAATTCGCCTTTACTGAAGATTACGCATCAGTCACTCCTGGAAATACTAATAGTTTAACTGCAAAGTTGTTCTGCGACAAAAACCCTAGTTCTGTTAATAATAAAAATAACAACCCCGATACAACATATGCTACTGTGAATATTGTAGGTGTTAACCAACCGCCGGTAGCTGACGCTAATGCAGACAAGGATGACGTAAGAGAAGGCGTGGATGTTACTCTGGATGGTGAAGATAGCAGTGATCCCAATGGTGATCCGTTAACTTATTTATGGAAACTAGCAGGTGATTTGGTAACTGGTGTAGATATTGTAGACTCTAACAAACCGGTGGCCAGTTTCAAAATACCTGATGAACTCATAGAAGATACAACATTTGAGATGACCCTTACTGTAACCGATAAGTATGGTGAAGTCGCTACAGATACTGTAAGTATAGAAGCCAAGGCTAATTCAGAACCAGTCGCTGATGTCGGCAGAAGTAATGAAGAAGCGGTAATAGGCGAGCAAGTTTCTTTAGATGGCACAGATAGTCATGATCCGGATCCAACCGGACAAATTGTATCTTACAAATGGGAACAGACCAGATGGGCCAGGTGTTAGTCTACAAGGTTTTAATCAGCCCGTTGTAGGCTTTTCTGTACCCACTGTAGAGGAAGATACTGCATTTGAATTCACTTTAACTGTAACAGATAATGAAGGTGCTGTGGACGAAGATAGTATAGAAATACATGTTGAAGCACCACCTAAACCACAGGCCCCTGATGAAACCGGCGAAATATGTTTTGACGGAATCGATAATAACGGAAATGGGCTAGTAGATGAAGAATGTGTAATCTGATTAATGGATAAAAGGTATTTGATTTTTCGACGAGTACTTAGATTCTCTGTGTTCGTTCACATTATTTACTAAACATTCCGACCTGGCAATCGTTGAATACATCTTTTATGTCAAAGTCTCTCCCGTTATTTCTTGCAATATTCGTCTCACCAGCAAAGACCGTTCCATCAACTGACTCAGGATCTGCAGATGGTCCTCCGTCTGACTCTATCTGAAACGCATAATCTTTATTGTCATTATCGTCATCATCATCATCATTATTTCTACCATTGTTGTTATTATTATCACTATTACTATCGCTTTCTATTGATCCTATTGTTGTCATAGTAGATGTACCTCCACACGCAATGGCAGGCAATGATGGAAACCAAGGTGACAACTGCCCTGCAGGTGGGTTAGTCAGTGTTGGTGATACTAGAGAGGCTGTGGGCGAAGAAGGTTGATTGAATGTCGCCTGGGGTTGAGTGAGTGTCGTCTGAGGGTTTACAGCAGTTGTAGGATATCCATATGGATTTACAAATGACGACCCTGTAACAGGCATGCAAACTCCCCCTGCACTTACCTGGGATCCCACTGGACAGCCTTGTAAGTTTGTAGCAAAATTTGATACGGCTTCACAAAAACCAGATGGGCTTCTATGGTATCCATCGGGACATCTTGGCAAATCAGTAGGTAAAGTTGATACCCGTTCACGGTCCCCGCTTGGGCTTCTGTGATATCCGTCAGGACATCGTAATTGTCCTTGAACATCATTTATGCGGAAAGGAATTGAAGAGGAGAGAAACAGGACCATTGCAAATATTTTAGTAATTGCTACGGTCACTATCCAATTCATTATAACTATTTTCTAGTAGAACAGGTTTATTAACAAAACAGAAGTCTTCTTATGGAACTTTCATCTCTCTAGTCAGGTAGAACATACATTGAATCTGAATGAGTACCCACAAGAAAGTGAAGGTTAGAAGAATAATAAGGATCGAATGCCCAGTCCTCTGACAATTCTTCTTAACTTATCTATCCCATTAAAACAGAAATTCAAAATTTCCTTACAATAAAAAAGAGATGGCTAATACCCGCCCATTGTCATATTGTAATTCCGCTACTTTGAATCCAAAGTGTTTCAAAGATTGAAGCATTTGATAACACAGTAGATTCATTATTGGAATAGGTAGCAAGACCCATCGCATCATAACTATTTAAGTGAGTATCATCTCTTAATTCTATTACTAGAGATAATTCATTGTCTGCGACAATTGTCGTAACTTTGGTTTGAACGGATTTGTCCCAATTTTTAATTGTTATTTGTGGATGAATCTTGAGTTTTCCAATAGATTGTTGGATATCAGGATCCTGATTGAGAAGTATTCTTACCTTGATAC
>JBPCNB010000464.1:0-2511 GCA_051001675.1 Nitrososphaeraceae archaeon
TTCTTAAGAATTGGCGAATCGGCAGAAACAAATTCTGAATCTGTAACTACGGGAGAAATGCGCAGAATTATAATGAGGGACGGCTTTCAGTATTTTGCAGTAACAGAATAACTATATGCTGATATTGGAATAACTTAGAAGGAATAACAGTTGAAATAGAGGGGGACATGGTATATCCTGTAGAAATATTTGTATCGAATATAAAGCCAAAAAATCATATCATAGCAGCTATTATGAATATGGCCTCAGACGTTGTACGGAATGTGAAGTCTTTATAAGATGGAATAATAATTCAAGATGTCCATGCTGTGGAACAACCTTAAGAATTAAAACCCATGATGCGAGAGTTAGAAGAAAGTTGAGCGGAACAAAGAAGTTACTTTAATGAACATTGGATAGAATTTGGTTTGACTGGTTTGCACTAATAAGTGTAATCAATATTATAAGAAAATACTTGGGACAACTTTTGTCTAGCGTTACAAATAAACTACGATATTGATTATTAGTATTAAGAAATTGCAGTATCATTCTCACCTTCTTTTATCAGCTCCTCTATTGTTTTTGATGCTTTATCTCCTCCCTTAAACGAAGTATTGATTCGGATTATATTTATGTTCTATACGTACCATCTTAGTAATTTTAAACCTGCCTCTTAGGATATCTTCATATTTTTTGTGTTCTCCAGCCATATAAGATGTATTTTTCGCTTCTTTTGTTCTAAGATTTTGTAGCCCTTTTTCAAATGCTTTTTTGTCCTTATCTTCTTTTATATGATTTAGGGCAAGATATTTTAGATCCTTGATAAAAGTCAACATAATCTGCTATAACTGAAGTTGAGTATTGTTCGTAGTAAGTTCTTTCTCCATATTATATCGTTATTTCTATCTTTCACTTCATCGTAATTACTAGGTATATTATCAGCTTCTATGGTAGAAGGATGCAAGTTCACTACATACACATCTAAATCTGGAGACTGATCTCTATTTTCAACATCCATCCAATAGTCTCTATGAGATTCTAGAATCTCTCTGAGTGATGTATTACTTAATAGGCCCCCATCCCAAAGTTTACGCTTAGATATCTCTTTAGGATCATACAGTTCTGGTAGCCTAAATCATAGACTTAATATACTAAATTTTTGTTGTTAGATGGTATCGCAAGGCGGAAGGTGTAATAGCCTCCGCTAGTATTGTGGTCAACTTATTCTAATCTTCAGACTATGAATGGATCTTCCTTTGATAAGCCAGCAGACAGCAAGGGGTTAGAAGATACCTTTATGGCCGTGCGAAAAAGGCCCTAGATATTCCGAATATAGTCCTTCAAGGTCGGCTAGTACTGACTTTAATAAAGACGAGAAGGTAGAAGATTGAACAGCGAACTAATCAGCAATAAGCAACTATGGTGTATAACGTATAACAAAAGAGGTCTATTATTTTGCTTATTATCTTAAGGGATTATGACGCTGGGCCCAATCAATAATTGAGCCATCATACATTCTTACATTATCAAAACCAGCTTCTTTTAACTGCAAATATTTATGTGATGCCCTTGTTCCAGAATGGCAATAGCATATAATCTCCTTATCCTTAGTGATTCCCCTTTGTTCAAAATCCTTTTGTAATTCGTCTTTGTATTTAATCACCCTACTATTATCATAATCTAATCCTTCTTCCCAATTATGCAATATTGATCCTGGAACTCTGGCTTGAAAGTGTTCTTGGACTGTTCTTGCATCGACAATTATGACATTAGGATCATTTTGTTTTGTCTTTATCATCTCTGCATCTGCTCTGATCGTAGAATTGATTTTGGACTTGAATAGAGGAGCAGACGGTTTTCGGGTTGGGATCTGTCTAGTAGTTGGTAATCCAGCTTTCTGCCATTGGCTAAACCCAATATCCAATAGTTTTACATTTGGATGGCCATGGTACATCAAAGTCCAAACAACTCTAGCTGCTGAAGGATCCCCGTGTTCGCCATAAACTACGACTGTTTTACTATCATCAATTTCGACTTCTGTAAAAACTTTTTCAGCTATTGATCCGTCGATAACCAGGTTAGCTCCATTATCAGCAACTGAAATTACACGCTCGACTCCTACTGGCCTAGCATTTTTAATATGTCCAAATCTATAAGATATATTATCTCGAGTATCTATAATGACCAAGTCTGAATCATCTAAATGAGATGAAAGCCACTTGCTGTCGACAATTATCATACTGATATATTGTTACTATCTTCTCCTCTAAATACCTCTAGCCGCAGCCTCGTGCTTAATCGACTCAACTTAACTGCGTTTAAATAGTTTTAACGCAGCTATACAATTAATGACTACTAAATCTAATTTAGATATGGATTATAGCAAGTACGATTTTAAGGACTCCACAGAGTTATATGTTTATTTAAGTAAAAAAGGCCTGTCTAGAGGCACCGTTGAAGAGATTAGCAAGCTAAAAGGTGAGCCCGACTGGATGAGAGACTTTAGATTGAGATCCTATGATGTTTTTATGA
>JBPCNB010000465.1:0-1565 GCA_051001675.1 Nitrososphaeraceae archaeon
AAAGGTCCGTCCATGGATGCTCATTCTAGTTTAGCAGTATTAATTGATAATCCTGCTTGGCATCTTATTAGAGCATTGAATACAATGAGAGATAAAAATGGAAGGATTTTGATAAAGGACTGGTACAAAGAGGTACGTGATTTCACTTCTGAAGAACTTTCTATGATTGAAAATGAACCATTTGATGAGAATGCATTAAAAAAAGAGCACGGTATTGAAAGTTTTCTAAACAATACCACGGGTTTTGAAGCTAAAAAAGTGTTTGAAGGGGAGCCATCGTGTAATATTTGCGGGTTAGTAGCTGGATATACGGGTGAAGGGGCAAAAACTGTTCTTCCGTCCAAAGCGATAGCTAAATTGGATTTTCGTCTTATTCCTGATATGATTCTAGAAATGCAGTTCGAAAGGCTAAAAAAACACCTACAAGAACATGGTTATGGCAATCATAAAGATGATTGTAGAAATGATAACGGCACTAATATAGAGATAAAATTCTTGGATGGAGAACCGGCAGCAAGGACCTCCATTAATCATCCATTTGTTAATATCGTTAAAGAAGCCGCTATCGAAATCTATGGTGGAGCAATTATTAACGTGTCCTCAGCTGGGACCGGACCGATGTACTGCTTTCACGATATTTTAAAGGTTCCTTGTGTTTGTGTAGGAGGGAGTGACATATTCAATAGGGTCCATTCTCCAAATGAACGTATGAGGATAGACAGATTGATTAAAACCATAAAATGGATTGGAGCTATATTAGAAAAAGCTGAATACTGAACGATTCAATTCTTTCTATTGTTCCATTGTTCCATTTCTTTTTTCCCTAATCACTTTTGATTTTAAAGAAAGCAGATTACATACCCAAGTGTATTGCATTCCACCGAACCTGATGAGTATACGGGTAAATTGCATTATCTAATATTATGTAATCTGTTCTATTACCCATTCTCTGAATTTATTAATTGAAAATTCTTCAGACTCTTTAACGAAAGCAGGATCTTTCGTTTTCCATTGTTCTTTGGGAATCGAATCAAAAAACTCTTGCATGCACAAGATAAAACGAAACCGTAAATTGCGTGCATTTTCAACTATGCCATATCTCTTTAGGATATCAGCTACCTTTCCAAATGCAGAATCATAATCCCTCTTAAATGGCGGCAATTCAAATGTTTTGATGCAATATCAAAGTTATTGTATCTAAATCGTGTCTTATTGTAATCAAATGCAAAATTGTAGAGATATCTCCAATAATGCTGTTTACATCGTAGGATCGTTATGATATATGTGGATGAGTTTTATCCTGACGCTATCTGACGCTTATATCTATATTTGCCAAGGCACCAATTTAAAAAACCTATGAAAGGAGGGGTTTACTTCTGCAAAGAGCCTGATATTGAAATTATTACAAAAAGGTAATAAAATTGGCAAGAGTTCGACTAAACTCAGATTCAAAGGATGTTTGAACTTTTAGCATATAATGGAGCTTTTGGTATACCCCCATATACAGGAGTCGGCCTTGAGATGTACTTCTATTGTAATTACAGAGATGAATATGAGTAGACATG
>JBPCNB010000466.1:0-3248 GCA_051001675.1 Nitrososphaeraceae archaeon
GATTCCAGTGACCTAAAGCTAATGCTACTTGTGTTGGTGATGACATTGTCATAACCGTAGCTAATAATGCCATACCACCTATGGCTAAGGATATTGTTTCTTTTCTATTCATCATTTACTCTGTGTGCAAGTCGTATCAACTGATTAAAAGGTTGACGACCAATCTTATCATAGTTTTAGGTTGGGCTTTGACAGTATATTTTGTATCCACTAAAGAGAAGAAGAGATTGGTATTTAACAAAGACACTCTTGATTAAATAAGGAAATGGGGCGAAAAAATATGATACCATCGGTATTAAGTGCTATCTCAAATCAGTAGGTGCGGTTATTTTTCGTTATAGCCTTTGAGATACTCTTCATTTCTCTTGCCATTTCCTACACCAGGGTCAATAATCAATTAGCTTATCCTCTTCTTGAGAAGAACTTCACAGGATTACCTCCGGTATATATTGCGGCTATGGCATTAGACCCCGTAAGAGACCACCGCATAGAACTAGCGAATCGCCTTCGGGAAGTGGGCCAGGAATACTATCTCACTATGTGATCAGGTGTAAAACATGCAGCGCTGATCATAATTCCTGTAACACCTGAAATTCAAACATACCGATGCAATGATAGCATATTTGAAGGGAGTATTAAACGGAAATTATCCATATACTCCTCTTTTTGTAGTGTAATATAGTATTTCTTTGAAGAATACCGCTCTCCTTTAAGGAATCAATTGCTTACGATAGAAGCAATATCATTGATATGATAGGGAAAGACGTGATATTTTGCAGTACTTGACCATTTATGATACTTGTAGGAAACAAATGAGTACATTTCAGATTAAAATGTCCGAAATGCGGTTAGGTACTCCTATCAACTTTTTATCATTTAAAGCATTCGTTTGTTAAGTTAAAATGGAAAAAATTACACATACAAATCCTAAAAAAGAAGATTTAGAACCAAAAGTAAGGCCACAAACAGAAACAAAAGAAAAAACCAGTATCAGAGTTGTCAGAGAAGCGTTTGAAGCCCTTAACACAGGAGATCTGAGCAGGGTCCATGAATTTATAAGCCCTCAATATTTTAATCATGAGTCCCAGGTAGATCCAGTTAGGTCAAAGCTTAGAGGACCAGAAGAGTTTATGGATACTGTCAAGAATCTTCGAAGTGCCTTTGCTAACCTTCATTATGAAGAGCAAGAGACCATTGCATCAGGGGATAATGTTATTTCGATATTAACTGTAACTGGAAAACATGTAGGGAGTTTCTTTGTCATCCCTCCGACTGGAAACAATTTCTCTTACCAAGCAGTACATATACATACAATCGGTAGTGATGGAAAAATAGCAGAACATAAGGCAATTCGAGATGACCTCGCATTTATGATACAACTTGGCATAGTCGGTCCCAGCTCTAAAGAGTATGAACCATTGTTCCAGGCTTGGAAGAGCTTCAGGCCTTCACAAATGTCCAAACCATTAACCTCAAAACCATCTACTGATGACGAAGCTGCAATACGTTCTCTTTATTTCCAAATAGTTGATGGCTAGAAAAAAGGCAGTGGTGATGCCTTTGCTGCTCCATTTGGTGAGGACGGTGATCTTGTAGGCTTTGATGGTATGCATCTTAAAGAGCGTCAGGAAATAGCACGGTTTCATCAGCAACTCTTTGACACATTTGTTAAAGGCAGTAGTCTTATAGGGAAAGTTAGGAGTGTGCGTTTTCTAACTCATGATGTTGCTGTAATTCACGCAGTTGGTGGAACAATAATGGCCGGACAATCAGAGATCGAGCCCGAGCGAAATTCAATCCAAACTCTTGTAGCCAAGAAAAACAGTAAAGGTAAATGGCATCTTGCTGCATTTCAGAATACCCGAGCCCAGTTTATTGGAAGACCAGATATGTCTCAGGCATTGACAGAAGAGCTTAGAATGGAGCTGTAATTAAGCAGAATCTCTAAATGTTACCGAGCCATGTCTGCGTCTAGTGTTGATTCCCCTTTTATTCCTTCACTGACCTCCTATATTTCATCTTCCACATTCCATACCTTCGCCTATATAGAAAGCGTCTATTTTATCTGTCTAAGTATCAATACCCTTGATACTAAAATAAAAAAATAAAAGTAAATTTTACATACCACCTTATTGAGATAAGGAGACAGGCTATGAAATCTAGTAGAGTAAGCATCCCTTACCAGTTTTCATAAAAACATTCATGAATGCAGAAATGTTATTTTAGAATCTTTTCTCTTATCATGAACCTTCAAAACGTTTGTGTTGTAATAAATCGTTTTGATTCTGAAAGACCTTGCCACATGTATTACACACAAAATTTGACATCGCTGATGGTGCTACCTCTGGGTAGTCTTTTCTTTCTTCACCTTCATTTACTGCTTCCGTATCTTTTATGCTCTTATCTATTGTTGTGTCACGGGTCCGTACCTCTGGGCCCTGGCGGGTTGTATCACTTATTTGATGCATTTTTTTCTTTTCAGAATTATTTTCTTCAAGTGCATTTTGCACGTGGTATTGATCCTTATATTGTATGTATCCATCTAGGCTTTCGAATAAGGATATTACTTCTAGATCATTTGTGGTACTTTTGATGTGGGTTAAAATGTCATGCTTGTATGCGGGGAATTGTATTCCCTTCAGCAATTGGACTGAGTCAGTGATAAAACTGGGGTCTCGGCTGGCCTCCTCTACTGCTCGATTTATAGCATTTGTATCATATGTGGAAGAGTGTCTAACAAATCCAATGGTGTCTTTAGAAGTATCTTCGACTTTTCTAGTATCATTTTCAGACATTTAGTAAATTATTGCTCCTTCTTACATCTTGGATAGCAAGTTTCATAACTGTTTCAGAATACTGGTTCATTAATTAGATAAAACCTATCTATTTTTGCTATTGAAGAGAAAACAGAAAACACTGATAGCGACTTCTTTTCTCTCCCATGAATACGACCCTCGTAAAAATTTTGTTATGTTGGAAATATAGAAACTTTGGAAAAGAATTATCTACTCATTTAAGTATCAATCCTTGGCATTATCATGTCGCGAAAAGGTAATAGTAGCAACAATAATAGAAGTCAAATCGAAATTGCACTTGTTCTATCTACAGATTTGATTATTCCACGCCCAAGTTCAATTACCATTTCACCGCTACCGTCTGTAGCAGCTATTACTCTTTTGCCTTCTGCATAGAATGCTCCATCATACGAGATCTTAGGCTACTCCAAAACGTTGCGATATGTGTAACGT
>JBPCNB010000467.1:0-2060 GCA_051001675.1 Nitrososphaeraceae archaeon
TTGTTAGAAAAGGTGAGTTCCTATCTGGAAGAAGTTAAGAGTGCCTCGAAATAGAACTTTTAGAATCAAATTCTTTAACGTCAGATGTTTAACGACCTTCATATCGAAAACAATCACAAAAGTCACAGCTGCCATCACTTTCCGTAGCCAAATAGAATTTATGGTCTTTCTTATGGTGACCGCAATTTCCACAGACGTAGTCAGTGCCGCGATGCTCATGAGCTTTCCTTACAATTCTTCTTGGCATTTCTGTATCATTGATCTCTGGAGATTTTAAGTCCACCTCATAAATAGTCGAGGCCCACCGTTTATGCTATATATGGTGTAACATATTCAATTGATAGAGTATTCTAAACCGTAAGAACGCATCATGTGTGCAGGGAATAGTTTTTACATCTAGTCTTGTGAACTGCAAACGCTTATAATCCTACTTGACGACTACTCTGTCAAAGGATATTGAATATTAGAGAAGGATTAACCTTTGATGACGTGCTATTAGTCCCTAAACGATCTCCAATTGTTTCGAGAACTCAGACAGACTTGAGGACAAAACTTTCTCGAAACATAACACTAAATACGCCACTTGTAAGTGCGAATATGGATACCATTACGGAATACGAAATGGCAATCGCACTTGCACGAGAAGGGGGCATAGGCATAATTCACAGATTCATGACTATAGAGGATCAGGTGGAACAAGTCCTAAAGGTAAAGCGCTCTGAATCTGTTATCATAGAACAGCCGTACACCATCAAATCAACCCTCACTGTAGATAATGCAAACAAGAACATGAAGGAATATGGTATCTCGGGGTTAATAGTAGAAGATGAGGAAAAAAAGCTTGTTGGCATCATCACTCGGCGGGATATCACATTTGAGAAGGATTCGAATCGCAAAGTTTCCGAGCTCATGAGTAAAGATGTTATCACTGCTAACGAAGGAATTACTACCGAACAGGCCAAAGAGATTCTACATAAGCATAGAATCGAAAAATTGCCAGTAATTGACGAAAAGAAAAACATTGTAGGTCTTATTACCAGCAAAGATATTTTGAAAATGGAAAAGTATCCTTATGCATCTAAAGATAAGAAAGGTCGGCTACTCGTTGGAGCGGCTGTTGGGGTTAAAGGCGATTATTTGGAGCGGACTGAGGCGTTGCTAGAAGCGGGTGCAGATACAATAGTTGTTGATATTGCCCATGGCCACAGCGATAACGCACTTAATGCCGTGCATTTTATTAAGAAGGCTTTTCCAATCTGCGAACTCATCGCTGGAAATGTTGCTACCGGGGAGGGTGCAAGGGATTTGATTAAAGCAGGCGTAGATGCAGTGAAGGTAGGAGTTGGTTCTGGTTCAATCTGTATTACACGAGTAGTAACGGGATCCGGCGTTCCACAGCTTACAGCAGTAATTGATAGTGTCAAGGTTTCAAGAGAATACAATATTCCAATAATATCGGACGGCGGCATCAGGACCTCTGGCGATGCAACAAAAGCTTTAGCGGCTGGTGCATCTTCTGTAATGGTTGGGAGCCTACTGGGGGGGACTGATGAGAGTCCAGGCAAAACATTAGTTAAGAACGGTAAGAAATTCAAAATGTATAGAGGAATGGCTTCGTTTTATGCTTCTCTGGGCAGAAGATATCGTGAAGAAGGTCCACAGATTGCGGATTTTCAAGATTTGAATGATTATGTTGCGGAAGGTGTGGAAGCCATGGTTCCATATAAAGGGAGTGTAGTTGAAATTATAAGGCAACTAGTCGGAGGTCTACGGTCAGGTTTAAGTTATTGCGGAGCAAAAACAATTTCACAGATGCAGCAAAATGCTGATTTCATTAAGATGTCTCCTGCAGGTTATAATGAAAGCAATCCCCATGATGTTGATGTAATGTAGGAACATATCCAACATATATACAACATCCATTCATTCTGCTATGATTGCCTCTATAGTCAATACGTTGTGGAGTTCGGTGGGTCCTTAACTGCAACGCGATAGAGTCGGAGGATGTCTATCAATATATCTATCAATATCTCTATCATTATATCTCTCACTATATCTAT
>JBPCNB010000468.1:0-1712 GCA_051001675.1 Nitrososphaeraceae archaeon
AAATGGTAATGGTAATGAATGGTTATGATACTGATTTCGATACGGAGAACAATTTCTATACTGTCAACGGTATTCCTTACTATTATATGCATCATCCAATCCAAATAGAAAAGGATCGACTTGTAAGGATTTACTTGGTAAATATTTTGGAGTTTGACCCTATAAATAATTTCCACCTCCACGCCAATCTATACCAACTATACAGAAGCGGAACAAGTCTTGTGCCCCACGAATACACTGACATGGTTACAATGAGTCAAGGCGAAAGAGGTATACTGGAATTCAAATACAAATTCCCTGGCCAATATATGTTCCATGCTCATAAAACTGAATTTGCCGAGAAAGGTTGGATGGGGTTATTCCTTGTTAAGGATATGACATCTAACGGCATCGGACCAGTGTACAATAGTACATCTACTGTAAGCAACATGGCTGACACAGTTTATCCACAAATTCAGTCTTTTTCTAAAAAAGAGGTGACGACATTTAGCAAATGAGAAGTAAAGGCCAAAGAGGAAAAGTAGGAAGGGTGGAAGAAAGTAATGATCAGGATGGCAAGGCGCAGGAGTTAAATTCGTCTTACAAAAAGACATCACACAGAAAGAGGACAGTAGTAGCTGCTTTCATTCCTTTTATAGTCCTTGCTGTGATGATCTGGTTTCTATTTAGTCCGTCGCTTCAGTCATTTATTAATTCAGGAGTACCTTTGCCTCAAGTCGCTATTGAGAAGATAGAGTTTCGAGAAAACCCCGGTCAAATTATAGCATTTATCCGCAATGCTGGCCCCACCGATATTACTATTGCACAGGCAGATGTTAATGACAGAATTCATGCTGCTGCAATAGAACCAAGTAAAACATTAGCCAGACTGTCTGATGCAAAAGTTTTAATCCCTTTTCCCTGGAACTCTGCAGAACCTTATGAAGTAGGCATAACTACAGATGATGGTACGAGGTTTAGTAAAACTATCGAAGCCGCTGCTCTTGCACCTACTGCTGATACAGGACAGATAGTATTCTTTGCAGTAATAGGAATCTATGTAGGGATAATACCCGTTATGATTGGACTGCTCTGGTATCCTTTTATTAGAAGCATGAGCAGGAATAAGTATAATTTCTTTCTTAGTCTGACAGCGGGATTACTTGTATTCTTGGGCATTGATGCATTGATCGAAAGCAATGAGATTGCGATAGAGAACGTATCTCCCATTTTTAATAGTCAGATGTTGATTGTCATAGTCACCACTATCTCTTTTATTGCATTGCTGTATGCATCTGAAAAACTTACTCAAAGAGCCGTAAAGAAATCTATATCATCTGCAGCAGAGGCAAAAACAACAACAAGAACAACATCAACAACATCAACATCAACTTACCCCTCATATTCGGATTCTACTGTTACTAATTCCTCATACACACGATCACAAGTAAATCAACAACAATCGCAAGAACTCATAAAACCCTTAGCAATATCTTTAATGATAGCAATAGGAATTGGTTTGCATAATTTTGGTGAAGGGCTAGCGATTGGCGCAGCAGTTTTGTTGGGTAAAATCGCGCTAAGTACTTTTTTGATAGTTGGGTTTACTTTACATAATACAACTGAGGGTTTGGCAATTGTAGCACCACTAGCTAAAAGCAGGAAGTTAATGTTACGAAGATTAGTATTAATGGGTATGATTGCAGGAGCACCAACTATAGCGGGAGCTTGGA
>JBPCNB010000469.1:0-1649 GCA_051001675.1 Nitrososphaeraceae archaeon
GTATAAACCGTAAATATGACACTAATCGTTATAATTAGTTGCTTGAATCTAAGCATACCTCCACCAATCATCCCCCTCATGTGAACTAACTTCCTTTCAGGATAGAAAAGCAACATAGCAAGATATACGAAACTTAGTCCACCTACCCATTGGGTATATGATCGATAAAAGTCAAAACTTTGAGGTACTTCCTCTGGTTGAGTTATCATAGATAAGCCTGTCGTAGTGAAACCCGAAGCACTATCAAAAAAGCTATTGACAAAAAGTGATAAAGAATCCACTTTCTCCAAAAATGGATTAACATACATATACGGTATACTACCAAAAAAACTTAGCAATACAAAGCTAGAAACTATGAGTATTGATGCCTGTTTTAGATTTAGCGGAATTTTTTCTCCATAAGCATTTAGTACAAATCCAGCTGCAAACATTGATGTAAGTCCAAGAAAGATACCAGTAGCAGATTCGGTTTCATTTAATGTGGTAGCTAAAATAGCTGGAGCTAGAAGAAGTATCCCAGCAAATTGCAATATAAATCCAAGGTTACCTAATATTGGCTTGTAATGATGTCTTATTATGGATCTATAACTTCTGAATGTTCTTTCTAGTACAGATGTTCTTATGGCATTAGCCAACTCTTCTTGTGTTACAAGGCCAAGTATGTGTATGTTATCGGTAACTGGAATGTGTTTAATAGCATTAAGTCTCATGAGCTCAAGTGCTTGTCTTACAGTTCCGTTCGCTGATAACGATATGACCGGAGAAGATGCTATGGATCTTAGTAATATTTGATCAGAGTCTTCACCTTTCATTACAACTTTATCTAATATGTCGCTATCAGTAACTATTCCAACAGGTTTTATATCCTTTGTTACTATGATAATTTCTGCCTTCTGTGAATGCATCGCTATAACAGCTTTCGCAACATCAACATCTTCCTCCAGAACGATAAGTCGTCCATGAATATGTGATAATATTGGCCGATCTAGAGGATCTGTTTCCATTTACCCTCTTGCTTGAAGAGACATGTCATAACGGAATTATAATAAGTTATCTCGAATTGACAAGATGATTGTCAGAAATATGCTTTGGGTTGTCTGAGCAGCTCTGAAAGCATAAAAAATGAAACAAGTGTTATAGACATAATTTTTCCAGGCTCACTAAAACCTGCATATTATTTCGATCCTCGGTTTGGCCAACTTCCATCTTGGTGATCTTTTCATTTTCTACATGGAATCTGAGAATCTGAGAATCTGAGAAAGGTCTCCCCATTGATTCAAGTGAACCTCCCCATAATTGTTAGTCCCCCATCCTCTACTTTGTCGATTGAGACCAAATAAGGGTAATACCCTCAAACGATATTGAAAGAACAAAGAAATTAAGCCTACGATATCCTTTGTAGTAAAACCTTGTTGAATTGACGTAGGCTGAACCAGAGATCGTAACTATCTATCTAAACTTTCCTTTAGCTTGGAAATATGTGGGATTCTAGGAACCAGTACAGCAAATATATCGCAACTTGAGCAATAAAATAGAAGTTAAAGCTTATTGCTATGCCTATTGCGGCTGCAAACCATACAGCAGCTGCAGTTGTCAGATTGGTAATCTTTTCAGTCAATTTACTTTTCAATATCATACCAGCTCAAAGA
>JBPCNB010000470.1:0-8671 GCA_051001675.1 Nitrososphaeraceae archaeon
GATTTTGACATCGCTCTATATCAACACTGGGCCAGAAACTAATGTAGCGCATGGCTTTTGTATAATGTGAATGTGATAAGAATCATTTCTAAAGTTTGTCGGGTTAGTTTCTCTACTACCGATATAATACAAATCCCCTTGGTTTGTCTAAATATTATGCCTTACGCAGATCCACACCCTGTTCAAGCAAGTCGAAAAGGAAAGCACAATGCGTTAGCCGATACTTTGGCAAAGTTTTATTTCTTGGTGGCCCAGAACTGCACTGACTAGCCTCCGTCCGTTCTGTGAATGTTTGTCGACTTTTATCCTGGCCTTCTTACCGACCTGGCTATTAAAGAGGAACTCGTCTTGTACGTAAACGTCTACTTTTTTTCCTATAGAAGCAGGAGGAACTATGAGGTTAATAGAGGAGCCACCTTCACTTATTTCAAAAGGAATTTCTTTTCCTATTGTGGGGGTTTTTACTTCTACATCAATATGAATCCCTAGCATTTCTTCAAGCTCAGTTACTGTGGAACCGCCTTTCCCAATTATCATAGGAGCAATATCCTTATTCACCTTGATTTGGACTTTGTCTTTTGAAATTATCTTTATTTCTGCGTTAGGATCGAATCTTCTTATTGTATCCCTTACTTTAGATTCCGCTAGCCTTTTTATAGCATCTTCGGAACGCTCCGAGTCTACAACACCTGAAGTAGGAACCACTATGTTTTCCTCACCATAAGTGTAAATTTCATACTCTATTTGTCCTGTCTCAAAATCACGAACCTCTATTACGGGTCTAGCAAGATCACTTTCGGTCATGCCTGTCGGAACTCGGATGGTTAGGGATAGATCATATACTTTATTTATTAACCCGTTTTTAACGAAAATTATTGTGTCTAAAATATGAGGAATCATCCCCAGTTCTATTTTTCCAATGAACCTCTGCACTGCGTCAAGAGGACTACTTGCATGAACAACCCCCACCATCCCTACACCCGCTAACCGCATATCAGAGAAGATTACAAAGTCATTGGTTCTTCTGACTTCGTCAAAAACAGTATAATCAGGCCTCACCATTAGGAGAATATCAACGGCTTTCTCGAAACTGCCCTCAAGCGGCCCATACTGGGTTATATTTTGAGAAACCTGCAGATCCCGTGGAGATTCAAATGTTTTTACTATTTTTCCCTTTTGGGCGTAAAATTCGGCCATGCTGCTTGCGAGAGTACTCTTTCCTGATCCCGGGGGACCAGAAATTATAATTCCTTCAGCGTTTTGGGAAAGCCTGTGCATAAGCTTTTCGCTGATGTCATAGTCCTGCAAAGAGAGTTTCACTATAGGTCTCACGATGGTTATTTCAATAGCCTCGGAAAACGGCGGCCTTGTGATGGCAATTCGAAATGTTCCGAGCTGCACAATAGTAGCTCCCTTCCTGCTGATCTCAACAGAGCCTTGATTTGACATCTTGACACTATCCAAGACCTCATTTGCGAGCTCGTTCAGATTCAGATGCGACATTTTTTCTTCTGCCAGTTGCACTAGCTCAAAGTTTCCAGGTTTTCCCCTTTTAGCCAATGGTACTACTCCCTCCTTTAGGTGCACGCTCATCGTAGTGTTATCAAAAAACTTCTCAAAAGTAAGATAAGCGCTAGATTCGGAGGGTCTTATTAGCTCAGAATTTATTCCTTGAGCAACGGCCACGAGATGTTGAACATAGTCTGCTGTTACAAGTATAGCGTCATTTTCTTTAGCAACATCCTTAATGATCGAATCAATCCGTCCTCGCTTAGCGAGTCTAATATCATTAAGAGTAGGCCTCTCTCCTTTGAATTGGAGTGATATTCCCAGCCTTTCGCAAAGTTCTCTTATTTTTCTTATCTCATCAAGGCCCACGATCCCATGCTCCCTGTTGTCAGAGGCCTGTGACTGAAGCTCATCTAGGACTGCAATCGGGATAATAATTTCACTTCCGTTTTTTATTTCATTGTTATTAAGCCTTGAACTAACATGTTTACCAATCAGTATGCTAGTGTCCAGAACGTACTTGTTATAGTCCAACCAAATTTATCATCGTATCTGACAAATAAAGCATTTTAATTGTTACAACTCGCGAATTCGAGTGTAATCCTATCCGGATTGGAATATGTCGTCGGTCCACTTGAAAGCGAAAGAATCAAAATATGTTATAATATCATTCCTCATGAGCTTGGATAGAAAAATTTTTCAGGAAATCTGCAACAGAGTCGTCTCGGTTAACCCTGCGATTAGATTCACAGGAATTGCTGATGAGGATGGCGAACTTTTGGCTTTTTCCGAGAGAAAAGCGCTCTCACCGTTGCTCACACCAGAGGAGAGAGCTCAATACGCGATTACTGCCGCGACGAGACAATATACAAGGCTTAGATGGGAGTCCCACTTAGGAAAGATCAACTATGCTTCATCTCATTATGCCAAACTCATAAGAGCGACAATTCCAATAACTGATGATAATAACATGCTTTCCTATGTATTGTTAATGTCTTTTGATGTTGGTACGTCTGATTTTCATAACATTATCATGAAACGTGTGATTCCACTAGTGAATGATTATCGTAGGCTTCTCAACGATAAATCTTAATCATATGTAGGATATAGCTTCACTGAACGTATTATTGCTTGGCCGAAATGCCTCCGTCCACAGTTATTACTATGCCTGTAATCCAGTTCGCATCGTTTGAACAAAGATATGCGACGGAGCCAGCAATGTCCTCTGCGTTCCCTATCCTCCGTAGGGGAAATGAGGATTCGAGGGTCATTCTGGCCTCTTCATCTTCTAGGTATGGTTCTATGCTCTGGGTACGGATAGTAGAGGGCGCTATGCAATTGCAACGTATTCCATGCTGACCGTACTCTACCGCTATACTCTTCGTGAACATTATTACCGCCGCTTTAGTAACGCCATATACTGAAAGAGGAACACGGGGAATGGCTCGCATTCCCAGCAGAGAAGAAATGTTCACAATATTACCTCTTTTTGATTCCATCATTATTGGCAAAACAGCCTTGGTAGTTCGGAATGTGCCAATTAGATTGGTTTCAATCAAGGGAGCCCATTCATCCTCGCTCATCAAATGGAAGGGCTTAGGTTCATTTATGGTACCTGCACTGTTGATTAAGATGTCAACCCTATCAAAGACAGAGATAGTTTGTTCTATTATATTTACAACATCGCTTTCTTTAGTGATGTCCCCTCTTATAGGGAGGACGCTGTTCTCGTCGCCGCATTCTCGGGCTAATGTTGTTAATCTAGAGAGGTCCCTTCCTACCATCACTATTTTCGCTCCTTCAGAAAATAGCCTTTTAGAAATGGCTCTCCCGACCCCTCCGCCAGCTCCTGTTACTATCGCTACACTTTCATTTGGGTTCATTAGATTGTAAAAGCTCATCTCCTTTTAATATAAAAAGTTCTGTGTCGGATGCAAGATCATCCCCAAACAACCCTTTTAACCTCGGTGTTATGACTAACAATATAATTCTATGCCACATAGGGACACTGATATCTTTGATGTGCAAAATCCGACGTCAATTGGAATCATAGGTGGTGGGCAGCTCGGCAAAATGATAGCGCAGGCAGCAAAACGCATGTCATTAAAGGTCGTAGTCCTCGATCCACAAGAAGAGTGTCCCGCCGCCAGTGTAGTAGACGAGCAAATCGTAGCAGATTTTAAAGATCAAAGCGGTATAGAAGAGTTAGCTTCCAAGTGCGATATATTAACCTATGAAATTGAATTGGCCAATTCATCGGTCCTAAGAGATTTGGAAGTAAGTAATCACGAGATACATCCCTCAGCCCAGATACTACGAACTATACAGAACAAATATAGACAAAAAACTTTTTTTAAAGAAAAAAAAATTCCATTGCCCGACTTTGATCTTCTGGATGGAGGAACTGATTTGAAAAAGATGGCTTCCAGGTATGGCTTTCCCCTCCTAGTAAAAGCATGCGAGGATTCCTATGATGGAAGAGGGAATATTCTAATACGTTCACAAGATGATTTAGTCGAATGGTACGATCGGCTGAATGGAAAAAAATACATGATCGAACAAACCATTAAATTTAAAAAAGAACTTTCTGTAATGGTAGCTAGATGTAAAAGTGGTCAAATTGAGTCCTTTCCTGTGGTAGAGAACATCCATAGAAATAACATCCTGGAAACAACAATTGTTCCTGCCAGAGTTTCAGAATCAATTCGGCGAAAGGCCAAAAAGATAGCAGAAAGATCAGCCCAAGCTCTGGCTGGGTCTGGGATATTTGGAATTGAGTTGTTCCTTACCGCTGATGACCGAGTCTTGGTAAATGAGGTTTCTCCAAGACCTCACAATTCCGGCCATTACTCCATTGAGGCATGCTCAATTTCTCAGTTTGAACAGCATTTGCGCGCCATCCTCGACTTGCCGCTGTCCAGACCTCAATTACTCTCCCCAGCAGTAATGATCAATATTCTAGGGCCTTCGTCTTATAGTGGTTCATACAGGATAAGGGGCCTGAATGAATTTTGTTCTGTACAAGGTGCTCAGCTGCACTTGTACGGAAAAAAAATTTCTAAGCCAAATAGAAAGCTAGGTCACATAACGGTCACGGCTACAAGTGCAGAAAGCGCTCTCCGAAGAGCGAAGCAAGCGAGAAAGGCTCTTACACTGGAGCAGCATTGATGTGTCCGAGGCAAAGTTGACTTCAGTACTCGTCGCAATCGTAATGGGTAGCGATTCTGATATGCCTGTTATGCAAGATGCGGCCGATATACTACAATATTTCAGTGTCAAATATGAGGTGAGAATTCTATCTGCTCATAGGACAGCTGATAAGATGTTTAAATATGCAAGTTCTGCGAGAAAGCGGGGAGTCCTGGCAATAATCGCCGCGGCAGGAGGAGCGGCCCATTTGCCAGGCATGATCGCAGCAATCACATCGCTCCCAGTCATAGGAGTTCCTATCAAAACTTCTTCGCTTAATGGACTTGATTCTCTTTTGTCTATCGTCCAGATGCCCCCTGGAGTACCTGTTGCGACTGTTGCTATTAACGGGGCTAAAAACGCAGGGATACTTGCCTGTCAGATTGTAGGAACAAAATACAAAGAAATAGGCGATAGGGTGAAGGAATACAAGATAAAAATTTCTCGAGAAGTTAATTTAAAAAACACCAAGCTCCAAAATCTAGGTATGAAAAAGTATACATCCTGATTTTGAACTGGAACTTTAAGATCCTATCATTCCAGGCAACTTTATTGGTTTTCGATAATCCTTTGTCAAATCTATCCCCTCATTTGCGGAGACTCTAACCTTGTCTAGATTACTCCCAGCAGGCGGGGACAGGGAAATTTTTTCACCGGGAGCGAGTTTAGCGATTGACTCCGTCGCGGGACCATAGTCGATGCTCAAATTTGTTATTGGCATTTTTCCGGTATTCGTGAGAACAACCCGTGCATTAATGAATAACGACTGCTCGTCCTTCATGGGATCGACATCTAGAGAATAGCTTTTAGTAGGAACGCTTGATACCAAAAATAGCCCGATCATCACAGCAGAGATTAACGCGAGGCCGCTGGCCATCATTATCATCAACCGCATAGGTTTGAAATATTAAATCAATATTATATCTTATTCTATGGTGGCGACTGTGAACCCCAGATAAACTCCATACACAGGGCGTAGATGTACAACTCAGGATACTCGTGAGATGCCAAAAGTTGCTGAATCGTAACAAATTACAGCCTTGACAAAGGCAGGACTAAAAGATACATTGCATGTTCGTAGTGGCATTAGACAATTATCTGTGACCTTTCATTTCTTCTCTTGACTTAAAAATTGGTTTGATTCCGAGTGAAGAATAGTCGCCAGTGGAACATGTAAAACACAATTCCTCTTCAGGCAGGCCGATAGCTTTTGACAAGTTCGACGTGTCATTGTAGCCCACAAAGTCAGCCCCTATGCTTTGCGATATCTTTGATGCTATATTGACCTCGGATTTCTCATGCATTGCCTCTCTGTAAGCCAAGAGCTCCTCTTGTGAGGGAAAGTCTATTCCAGCATAACATGGGAATCGTATAGGCGGATAAGTTATTAACATACTAATTTTCTTTGCTCCCGCCCTACGTATTGTTTCAATGATAGCGGAAGAACTTGTTCCTCTAACTATGCTATCATCAATTATAACCACATTTTTGCCGTCGATAATGCCGCGTATGGGGGTAATGCTGTTGCTTATCGCTAGCCTGTTTGCCTGATAAGGTTCGATAAAGCTCCTCATCGAGCCTCTCTTGCTCTATCGGTCTTTGAGAAGCCCCTCTTCAAAGGGTATTCCCAGTCTCTGGGCATAGCCAAGAGCCGCCGGTCTTGCCGAGTCTGGCACAGGAACAACCACGTCGGCGTCTGAGATAGGAAACTTCTCTGCTAGTAAGTATCCAATTCTTTTTCTCGCTTCATAAACACTAACCCCTTCCATTATACTGCTGGGATGAGCAAAGTAAGTATATTCGAAAGCACAATGTGAATGTGATTGTTCTGTAGAAAATTTCTTTGCCTCTAAGCCTTTGTCACTAAACTTTAGCAATTCCCCAGGTTCAACGTCACGAATCAGTTCTGCTCCTGTTACCGAGAAAGCACAGGATTCTGAGGCTACTAGAAAAGCCTTATACTCTTTGTGGTAGCCGAGAACTAGTGGACGAAAGCCTTTCACGTCTCGAGCTGCATGGACAGAACCATCATCGCTGAGAAAAGTAAAACAGAATGATCCAACCATTTCTTGTCTCAAAATACCGAGTGCCCGACTAAGATCATTGTCCTCTTTCGTTAAGATGACGAGGCGCTGAGCCGCGATTAAGGTGTCGCTCATGGTTTGAGGCGTAAAACTGCAACCTCCAACCATCCCAGCCAATTCCTCTACGTTTGCGATAGTCCCGTTATGGGCGACACATAGATCTTTAACTTTCAACGGTTGAGCATTTTGTATTGTACTCTTACCAAATGTAGAATACCGAACATGTCCTATAATAGCCCGAGAAGCATACTTTCGTATTAGTCTGTGAAAGTGCTGGGCACTTCCGGAAACAAGCCCGAGCCGACGAAAAGGGACTCTCCCTGGAACTGCGATTCCCCATGATTCTTGCCCTCGATGTTGGAGAGCACGCAAACAATCAATGGCAATAGGTACGACATTCTTTCCATCCAGTGAGAATATCCCCACTACTCCACAATTTTCATGAACCATATCCAGCTTGCTCCCTGACTCTATGATCTTCAGCGCTCAGCAAGTAGAAACAATCATTACGAACTATAAAGGTCGGAACCACGTGTCCCATATTAGCAGGTAATACCAAACAGGATAAAAGCCTATCATCATGATCTACAAAAGAAATTATCAAGCGAACCTTATGACATTGTTTGGCTTAATAAGTTATAATTTTTCTCAAGTTCTGCAATTAGGCTAGAGATTATAGGCAATCCTGATTTGGTAAAAACTATTCTATTGTTTGCAGAACTCGTTATAGTCGAAGATTTGCCGATTCTGGCGTATATAAGGCCGGGAACAACTTTAAGGAGGTTTTCAACCCCCGTCGGATCGCTGGTCGCAAAAAGAAATCTAGATTGCGACTCAGAGAATAGAAGATAGTCAAGCCTACTACAAGTGGTTGGCAATAGATCTAGGTTTGCCTCCAGTCCCAATTTCCCCCCTATGGCCATTTCACACAATGCAATAGCCAATCCTCCCTTGGAACAATCGTGTGCACACGTGACTAGGTTCGCGCGAATAAGAGAGAGCATTACTCTTTTGTTTAACATATCAATCTTAAGGTCGAGTTTTGGTATGATTCCTCCGACAATATTGTGATAATACTCGTAGTATTCCGAACCTCCCATTTCATCAGACGTTAGACCTATAATGAAAATCGTATTTGATGGTCTTATAGCTGATATAGTTATCCAACCCGCATTTTCTATCAGTCCTAAACAACCGATCACAGGTGAGGGTTTTATCGGCCCCTTCACTATTTCGTTATAAAGACTTACCTTTCCTCCCACAACTGGTAGATCCATAAATTTACAAAAGTCAACAATTGCTCTGACTGATTCTTCCAATGACCAGTATGTCTGCGGGTTTTCGGGACTTCCAAATTGCAGGTGGTCTATAATTCCGATTGGTTCTGCACCAGTACACACTACATTTCTTGTACATTCTGATAAGCAGCCCAAAGTGCCGTAATACGGATCCAAGTAACATTGCTTGGAATTGCCATCCAATTTGACTGATATAAATTTGTTATCGGTAAGTCTCAAGACAGAGGCATCAGAAGAACCTGGTTTTATGACTGTCCTCGTTCCAACTTCGTGATCATATTGCTCATATACCCATGATTTGCTAGCAATAGATGGATCCGAAAGCATTGATAACAATACCTTCTGTAAATTAGAGGGTTGTTCGGAGGAAGTTCTAGCATTCTGAATTTTACCCATATTCTGAGGCCGCTCGGATAATCTGTGGGCAAGGGGTGCATTTGAAATGAGGCTTGAAGGCATCTTTCCTACAATCTTTCCATTGAATTTCAACACGAGGTCGCCATGGTCTTTCACTCTACCAATCAGACTGTAACTAAGATCATATTTTCGAAAAGTTTTCCTTAAGTCCTTTAATTTGATAGAGTCTGTAAC
>JBPCNB010000471.1:0-3216 GCA_051001675.1 Nitrososphaeraceae archaeon
AATGTACTAATCGCCGCAGATCTTTGAAAGTCACACTATGTTAGTTACGTCAGGAAAGCTTTTAGTTTTTGCCATCTTCTGCTATAGGATTTTTAGCCGGTATATGGCTGTTACATGGAATCTCCAAAAAATGAGAGAGAAAGTTATAGGAATCCCATAAACGGTACCTGGCTTTCAAAGTCTCCGATCAATATTATATATTTCATGAAGTATTTCATGTCAGCAGATGATATCGCTCGAATGGATCATAGTAGTCGCGATCATAGCAGGAACCTTTGGTGCAATCGCCTACGAGGTAATAGTAACGATTATTACAATGCAAGAAGTAGAAGCTGAAAGAAATGAGCCAAGGCTAACAAAAACTTTTTCGTGTTGTCACAGTCTTGATCTATTGTGATATTCCCAAAGAAACTGCGTTAACAAAAAAGCTTTAATGTTTATTCTTTCATAATATCTATGTGTAAGAGATTGCCCAACGACTTTTTCCCATCATAATACGTACCTACATAGTACTTCCTTAATAGATTAACATTCTTATTTCTTATAAGATTGGAGCGTTAAAAATATACTGTGCTCTGTTCCCTCAGCTACGACACTGACAAGTTCAAAAAACTTGATTAGTTGTTTCTTGTTCCCTCTTTCCTCTTCATCCTCTCCTCAAGCTGCTCTTCATCTTCGTCATAATCAGGTTCTTTAGATTGTTTGCCATAATCATCCTTACTAGAATTCACTGAAAAAGGACATCGCGACTAAAAGATCTTAAGTAATGGACATCAATGTCCCAAAATGACTGAATCATTTTTTATCCTTGAAAGTAACAGTTGTATCAAATAGATGTCACCTAGGCCTCCTAGGAGAAATACACCGAGTACAGATTCTCTTGTTATATCTAGTGGCAAAATAATGCTAACTGTAGTATTATACGGCTTTTGTTATTTGGCAACACCTGTCATCGTTTTCAGTCAGTTCGACAATAATGATACTACTCAAAGTAATAGCAACCCGAACCATGACAAGAGCCTGTCTAAAGTTGTAATATTAACATTTGACGGTGGACACAAGAGTCAATATATTAACGCTAAACCTGTATTGGACAAATATGGCTTTAAGGCCACGTTCTATGTAGTTTGCGATTATACACAAAAAGGAGGAGATACTCGAATGAACTGGACGGAGGTAAGAGAGCTGCACAAACAAGGACATGACATAGGATCTAATACCATGAATCACTATAGACTCACCGATCTTCCAACAGAAAAAATGGAGTATGAAGTGAGCGTATCAGAACAATGTCTTTTAGATCAGGGAATAAATACTACAAGTTTTGCATATCCCTATAATTCAGGAGCATCTACAAGTGCCGTAGTTAATAAGGTAGCCGAGCATTACTATCTTGCACGCTCATCTGGTTCTCCATTAATGTTTTTAGATTGTAGTCAGCCAGGGAATGAGGGTAATGAAACCAGCACTATTGATTTGAATTCCAATTTAAGTAATAGTCAAAAACCTACTGATTGTAGACCCTATTCACAAGGACAAGATGATAACAGAATGAAAACTGTGCATAGATACTCCATCAGAGGTTGGAGCCATGAAGAGGAGAGAAAAGAGAATGAATATAATGATTCACAGATGCTTCAGAGATTTATTGAAGTAGTGAATAGTCAATCTAAGTATAATCAGAATGTAACAATAAATGCCATTCCCATAGTCATATATCAGAGAGTAGAAACTGATAGTAAAGACAATGATTTCTCTGCAGCTACCAGTACTGAGCTATTTGATGCAGAGATGAATTATTTGCACGATAATGGATTTATTGTTTTAACGATTTCTGACCTGACCTATGATCAGACAAGTCACACTTTGCAAACAAGAGACAACATATAATTCCGACAGAGATAACTAGAACACGATATACCTAAGAAGAAACAAGGCAGCACCCCAACCTCGATATTTCTTTATCCAGATATGTTTATGGTTGATGATGTTATTGACGAGGGATAAAGAAAGAACCAATTGGTGGATTAGGATTAGGTTTCGGAGTAGGAACATCATTAGATGCAGATTCTTCTTTAGGCTTTTCTTGTGCTTGTATGATACAGTCTCCTGAATCATCAACATCGACTAAGCTATCATCATCGTCGTCTATACCATTGTCACATATCTCCTCCTTGGCCTCTGTTGTTGGAGTAGTTCTATTTGTCTCCGCTTCCGGAGTTTGCACTTGGGTCGGAGAAGAATATTCTTGTTGTTTTTCTTGAGCTGGAGATACTATTGTTGGTGCAGCCGATGGTAGAAGTGGAGCCCCAGACGTTGAAGGGGGAGGAGAAGTAACAATACCAGTAGCTTGCTGACTTTGATTTATTAAGTCAGTTCTTGCTGATCCGTCGCCTGTAACGTTTATTTTATTGTATGAATTTGAGTTAGTGCCATCATTATAATGGCAGATGACTTTTAAAACTAGTTCATTTGTTCCTTCTCTGATAAGAGAATAATAAGGATCGAATGTAAATGTCCATTTAGAATAGTCGTCCTTACCCTCTCTACTGGTAGCTGTAGCATTTTGGTAAGGCTTTTCATCATTTAGAAGAACAAATACTTGACAAAGGGTTAAATGGCTATCTGAAGAGGTTCCATATATTTTCAATTTACCTGATGGTATATGCTGATCAGCATCAGGATATGTGATTTTTACCTGAGGCTTTTGATCTTTTTGAGCGTCAACAAATAGGAAAAAATAAGAAGAAAAGGAATATGAAGACGCTGTAAGAGTAAAAGTGGACAGCGTGAGTACACTAACAATGACTGATATCCTCTTGATTGTAATACCCATTGTAAACCATGTTGTCAATTTTTTTTAAATATTGATAATCGATAAGGTGAAGCAGACACTTTATGAAGAGTATCTAAAAGTTTATAGTAAAAGATAGCATCCTGTAGGATGCATTTACACAGACTCGGATCTCCTACTTATGGAGAATCCGAGGATAAGGGAAACCCTATTTTTGCTCAGAGCTGTCCTTACCAGGACTGACATCAGTTTCCTCTAAGCGATAGTTTGTACCATTTGTTATTGTGTTTGAATACATGTGTAGATGCCTTGTTCCTCCTCAATTGAGGTCTATATCCACTAACTACATCACTTAATCGAGTTCGAAGTCTGTCTACTTGATATTCTGCTATAAGTAGATTACCCACTATGTTTTCCAGTTC
>JBPCNB010000472.1:0-7260 GCA_051001675.1 Nitrososphaeraceae archaeon
ACGTGGAACCCTCTCCGCAATTATATCTATGACTTCAGGTGATCCGCTATCACTTGTAGAAAAGTACGACCTGCCCAAGTCGAGCGTCATTACTTTGAATATAGTATTCAAAAACCGTTTGGGAGAAAACCATGGCTCATCAAGACCCAGGTTTTTTATGCGCATTTTAATTTGTTCGTCCACATATGCTTGTTGGGCTTTTGCGTTTTGAAATTTAATCTTGCTGTCGACTATGCTGCCTATGACCTCCTGTCTTATGTTGTCAGTCAGAATCTTGTCCATTGTTTCTCCTAGCAAAGAAACAGTGAGAACTAGAACCAAAAATAATACTATCACCAAATTTATTAATCTTCTGATAAGCACTCGGTAGAATCCAGCCATTTCTTTCTTTAGATCGTTTGATATACCCTGCGAATTCGTATAAATATTATCGCATCTCTTTTTGATATTTCGTTTTTTCCCCGAAAATACTCTAGAAGAATAACTCACTCAGCGAAGTAACCTATCTCAATAGTACTCAGTCCTGTTGTCTGCCAATAATCAAGAGAGGTATCGTGTATATGTCTGGACGAAAGGCATCATCGGTATTAGCAAATATCTTCAATAAATTTGGCCCCTCTTGAAGTTTGGATGTGATACTGCTGTTTAAGCTAATATCAAATATGCCCTGATTATTAATGGCAGCGCTGACACTTTCAACACTGTCAATTCTATCTTGAGCAAACACCATCCCAGAACCATTTGTATATCTAGTGTTATTTGATCTCGAACCCTCATCATTCATAGTTTCGTTTTCTAGAGGTTCTGCTTTACCGCTAAAGATGACTCGGCCTTCTTTATCTGACAAAAAGTAGTCGATTATCGCATCGTTGCTGGGCTTGTTTCCAACAGTAACATTAAGACGTACTTTTAATGGATCACCGAGGCTTAGGTATTTTTGTGTATCAACTGCCTGTATTGCTGCCAACTTGGGATTTTCAAATACAGACCAGTAACCTTGAGGAAAAGGGTAGCTGGGATCCCTGAAGGCTTTCACTGAAATTATCCCTGCACTAGGGTTGTACGTGTCAAGATAAAATGGACCATTGCTTATCACAGCATGCCTATGCCGCTGTATCCATTCAATAGCAGCATCATATCTATCAATAGCTTCCTTTAAGGTTACAATTCCATCTAAAGGAAGAGGTATAAAGGATTCTGATTTCATTTTTTGTAGTTCCGCAAGTATCATTTCAGCATGAGATGGTATTATCAAAGAAAGCCAAGGCACATTTTTTGTAGTCGCCTCACCTCTAGAATATGCAACCTTTCCCGCCATTACTAGTCTTTCTGTGGCCGCGGTTATTTCCCAGGGCTGTACAGACCAAGCAGTAGCCGAGTCCGCTATCTCTTTCTTGTCGTAATGCCATTGGTCGATAAAGGACTCAACTGCAGTGTCGTTGATGAATCGAATTCCTTTTAGCAAAGGGAGGGCTACCTTTACAGCCGCAGTGTACTCTGGATCCACGGTTAGATCTTCATTTCCTTGATCAGTCCCCCATTCAAAGGCAAAATAAAGGGGGTAGAAAATATCTGACTTGTCCATAGCTATTCCATGATGCCATTTGGAGAACAATAATTTATAATCCACTTTGCTAAGTGCCAATGTATCGTTTCCTGCTTTCTTCCACTGCTTGGAGAAGGGATCCCATGTCTGTGCTTCAGCTGACACATTCATTCTTTCTGTCGGACCTGTTGTTACGATCTCAGTCCAGATATTTCTCATGGGAATGATTTCGCCTGTGTAGGGGTTTCTAAAAGTGGCACCGTCTGCTAAAGCTGAATATATGCTAGTGCAGAAGGTGTCCCCGCAACCCCCAACACTGTTCCATGCTCCTTGGTATATTTCTTTGACGCCAATATTTAGCAGATCTAAATTAGGAGGCTGTACATTTATCAGCGACAGCTTGCTTGTTATCCCTGCTCCGAAGTCATTAATTAATCCCTCAACGTCAGAATCAGCAATATATGGCTCAGTGTTTTGAGCTATGAAAATTCTTACAGACTCCTGAATTCCAGCTCTTGTCGCATTTCTAACTAACTCATTTCTTTCATTCTCCGAGGTAAAATTAAAGAAATTTATTCTTTGAGTTATATTGTCTAGACTTGAGTTCTGATAGTTCCAAAAGGCAGGGTTCTGGCCTCCTGGCATGTTGCCCAAGTACGGTGCATACATCTGTGACGTTACGACGGGATTGTATTTGACAAACGCTGATGTTCCAGCATAAGCCTCTGTGTACAAGTGCCATTGGAAATCTTGTGGGTTTGATCCCGTCACGACGGTGTTAGCCTTGTTTAGATCGCCGTATTGTTTGCTGACGCTGAATCCGATCCGCTCAAGCTCAGACGAGACAAGATCTCCCAAGGATTTTCTGCGAGGGTCATCACTCCGTATCAGAATTTTAACCGTAATAGGTTTGTCTGCGAAGAACCATTTCCCTGTTGTTTCATCTTTTACGGCACCTACTTTCGTAAGACCGCTTTCTATCATTTTCTCTGCAAGAGTCGGGTTATATCTAATGCCGAAGGATTCCACAGTCTCTATTAGGTTCAAGTATTCAGGGGAATACTGACCAAAGGGATCAATTAAAACTGAGCCATAACCCTTCAATATCTCGTCTACAACGAATTCGCGATTGACCAGAAAGTTCATTGCATAACGGACCTCCCTTATTTGAAATGGGTTGAGTGATCTGCTACTGTCATTGGACGGGGCCGGGTTGAACAAGATACCAAAAGAGCCTGCCGTTCTGTCATATATCTGAACAGCAGGATTGTTCATCATCTCAGCGACAACTTCTAGTGGGATTGCAAAATAATAGATCGCGATTTTTCCCTGCTTTATTAGCTCTAGAGCAACATTCTGATCGGAATACCGAATGAATCTTACGGCATCTACATATGATCCCTTAGTTGCATTACTTGAGGTACTATTTGCGTAGTCGGCATGAATTGAAATAGGCATACTACTGGTCGGCTCGAAGAAAAATAATGAAACAACGAGTGAAGTTATGATAGAAAATAAAAACAGAACACGAAGGTAGATGCCTGGCCTAGGTACAAATCGTGAAAAGGATTTATCCACTCTATTTCAAGAATTTTTCGAAATGAATTTCAGGAGTGTGTGATTCTTCCATTATATCTTGGGAAAATTTGTTCTCTTACCATACGGCCCAAAATTTGGTATGTGCGATTTCAATTTCGGATTAAGGTATGTGCTTGACAGATAATTCCTGATATCAGAGGCAGCATGGGAATTTCGAGCATTTTGTCCCAGCAATACATTAAGCAAGTCGTCGGACGATCTCAAATCATCTACGCCAGGGATATTAGAACCATAACTTCTATCTTGTTCTGATGAAAATCCAATGGCGGAAGCCGACTGTTCCTGTTCTACAAAAATATCACAATAGAGGCTATTTGGACTGCTTATCGCGAAAAGATTGCTTCCTTTCTTATTCCATCTCAATAAATTTGAATCCGACTGAGATGACTGCATCCACTGATCATCGCGCCCAATAAAAGACCTTGGGACTCTCTGTGCTAGGTTATTCATTAATTATGATAGTTAGAATATCCTTTAATTAACATTATGACTTGTGTTTGCTTCCCTTTGGATTACTCGACTATTTCTTTCGTAAGCACCACGACCACCCATCCATCGTCACGTTTGGGCTTGCGGCGATAAAAAGCATACGACAAAGACATTTTAAAGATACTCAATCAGGTTTGATAATATTTATATAATAGAATAAAATATTTATATGAGATTACTTTAAAATCGGGGTTTTATGGTGGTAGAATTGGTTAAAGATGCCTCTATGTTTGGTGATAGTTGTCCGCGTTGCGGTAAGGGCCCGATGGTTACAGATAATTCCAGCGGGGAAATGTTTTGCGGCAATTGTGGGTTTGTTATTAATGAAAGGATAGAAGAAACCGGACCTGAATGGCGTGCATTTTCTAAAGAAGAGCATGAGGATAGAAGTAGAGCCGGGATACCAACTTCTCTTGCAATGCATGATATGGGCCTTGCTACCATTATTGGCCCTATCGACAAGGATGCTTCAGGAAAACCTCTTTCCGCCTCTATGAAAAGTACTATCGAACGTCTGAGGACGTGGGATAGCAGAAGTCAAGTTCATGAACCGGTAGACCGCAACTTTAGACAAGCGTTTAGTGAATTGGATAGGCTCAAAGACAAACTTGCTGTTGGTGATGCGGTTATAGAAAAGGCCGCTTATGTATATAGAAAAGCACTAGAAAAGGGACTTGTTAGAGGCCGTTCAATCTCAGCATTGGTTGCGGCCGCTTTATACGCTGCCTGCAGGGATACCGAGACTCCTAGGACCCTGAAAGATATTGCAAACGCTAGCAATATCAAGAAAAAAGATGTTGCCAGGTGCTACAGGTTGTTGATAAGGGAACTGGATCTAAAAATGCCCGTTGTCGATCCAGTAAAATGTGTTGCCAGGATCGCAAGCAAAGCAGGACTATCCGAGAAGACAAAACGCAAAGCACTTGAAATATTAAAGAAGGCCGAAGAAGGAAAGACCTCCGCTGGAAAAGATCCTATGGGATTGGCTGCCGCTGCGCTTTATGTAGCCTGCGTAATGAATGGAGAAAATAAGACCCAGAAGGATGTGGCTGAGGCTGCTGGTGTAACAGAGGTTACTATCAGGAACAGGTACAAAGGCCTTAAAATGCACCTCAGATTATAACCGTTTTCCTGCTTCCCTTTTCTATCGGTTTTCTCCCTGTTTTTCGGTTAAGATATCGATACTCTGAATTTTGTAAACATGACTCTTGATTTGTTTCCAAAATCCGTTATTCTCGCCATATCCACTAGTATGCAAGTAATACAAAAGATGTGAAAACTTGTTCACCACAATAAATCTGAAAAAGTATTACGACGGCAAGTTCGCTAAATTCATTGAACTTCAATAGCAGATTCAGTAAACCCTTTCTTGATCAGAAAACCCTTGACGTCATCCCTGTGATCTCCTTGTAACATAATAAAGCCAGCCTTTGCAGTACCGCCACATGCAAATTTGCTCTTTAATTCCTTGATCATTGTATGTACGTTACTTGATTTTGGATCAATACCTTCAATCAAAGTTGTGGTCTTTGAAAATCGCCTGGTTTCAAGGCGGACAACTATTCGTGTTTCTTCTTTCTCTAATTCTCCGCATGCACAAAGATCGTCAGGAAGCCCGCATTTCTTGCATATAACCGCCATCTCTTGGTGAAATAAATTTTCTCAACCTTACTATTAAGCCTTACTTGTTTTTAGCAACGCCGATATAGTAAACTCATGTTGTACTCAAAGGGTGAATAAATCTTGCATAATCCTGCTCGGAGTTAGAAGATCAAGAGAACCAGGCTAAATTGATTGCTAGATCCAGATAAGTTTCACGATAAAATCATGATGCAAGTTTGCAGTATCTGGGTAATTTGATTTTGCGTACCAATTAGAACAGGAATCATATAAATGCCTAGTCTGTAGTATCACGACTAGCGTATGTCCGGTGATGGTAAAGAGCGAGATTCAGTAAACCTCAAAGAGGCTGCTTCATTGTTGACAAAAGGTGGGACACTAATAAATGATCCTTGTAACTTGTGTAGTGGCGTACAAGTAAAGTTTCGTGATAGAATTATTTGTATAAATTGCGGAAACGAGAAGAGCGCATTTAACAAGTCCGACTCAAACCAACAAGAAAAACAGGAGCGTCATCTGGTTCACTCTGAAAAAAGTGGCCATCTAGCCGGTATAGGAAACATTGACTCACAAAAGAAAGACCTTGAAAGACTTAGTGAGCAAGTGATCGATTCCCCTCGACGAGATTCGAATGGGGTCGAAACGGAACCGCAAGCAGGGCAGGGATATCAAGAACGCACAAGTGAAAGAGCAAAGGCAGGTCAAGAAAGTCTACAAAACGTTTACTTTCTGCTATCTGAAAAGATAGCTTCTGAAATAGGAAACATCAAAGAAGCGGAGGACACAGACTTACTAAGACGAAAAGCTGAAACCATTAGGATCTTGCTGGGATTATTACGAAAGGTCAAAGAAATCGAAAGATTATAGTCAGCGTCTTAAGCCTGAGTTTTTCTATTTCTTTATATATAACTAGAACTACCGCCGAAGATACAATCAGGCCTTACACGGGTCAGAATACTTTTTAATAGTCAACATGCAAAGTACCTTGTAGTGCTTGGCAAAGTAAACTTTCTCCCCCCAGACTGAATCTGAATTTTTTACCGATATTAATAGATCGTGTAGTGTCGCAATGTATTTAATACGCCTATATCTTATCTGACTCGATAATGAGTAAAAAGAAAAATGCTCCTCTTCCAGCATCAAGCGCTGGCCTACTGAGATTCTTTGAGGATGAAACAAGAGGATTCAAAGTCAGACCAGAAATTGTACTCGGAATAGCAGGAGCCTTAATTGGCGTATCATTTCTAATTAGAATAGTCTTCCCTGTATAAGCCCTGTATAAGCTAACTGAGACCGATTAATGGTTAGTGCTAGACAGGACAGCGTTACTAATATCCATAAGAGATGGTCAATTACCAGGTTAAATCCATCTTCATACAAGATCTCAATTTCTATATCATTGGCTGCAGCGGCACTTATTATCACTCTCTCTTATTTATACGGCTCAAGTGGGAGAGCAAATAGTCTAGCTGTATCTCTATTTTATGGGGTATCTGTGATACTCGCGTTGAGTTTTTTGGATTATCTCGCGTTATATGGAACAGCCAATAACAAACTTTCCAAAATATTTCACGTATCTGCATTTGGGAATCTACTGTGGTCTGCAGTACTCTCAGCCGGAATCGCTATTGACTCCTTGTTTGGCAATAGTAATAATTCCAACATCTATCTCCTGGAAGGCATGTTAGTCGTCACAGGATTTCGTATTGCAATCTTCAGGTCTGTGTTTGGCTCAGGAATATCTCGTGCTGTAATAGTTTCTTTTATCGCACCTGTGCTATTCATCATTGTGTTGCTCACGCCTGGAGAGTTTTACAAGGGCATACTGCAGTATTCATCGAGTCTCCTATTCGGAAGTTTTTTCGTAATTTGGGCTATAGTTTGGTCCCTCGTAGCCGACAAGGCAGGGCGCCCACAAGTTTCAAGCACTTTTAGTCTCCTTCAAGCTTTCCTTTCTGCGTGGACAGAACAAAAGGCAGAAAAAATCGAAGAAATTGTAGAGTCAA
>JBPCNB010000473.1:0-2428 GCA_051001675.1 Nitrososphaeraceae archaeon
GACTATACATTCATGGAGGGATATGACATGATGGTAAATGTAATACACTATTATTATTACATAGCTACTGCATCTACTGCCATAGCTGGAATACTACATCTCATGTTGGTACCAAATATGATAGGGAGAAATCCAAATCAGGAATATTTTTTCTTATTGCGGGAATATCCCAGTTATTTTGGGTAATACCCATGCATTCTAAAAAGATGGGGTAGAGTTTGGTATTACGTTGGAATAGCAGGAACTATAATACTGATAATAATATGGGCTATCACAAGAATGCCAGGAAATCCCATTACGGGAAGAGGAGGACCGATAAGTGAAATGGCTATAGCAATAGACTGTAGCAATAGAAGTACTTCAGATTGCATATGTTATAATAACCACTATAATAGTTGCTAATGAGTCCAGAACAACAACAAGACCAATAGTGCAATAGTTATATCAAATAGGGGAATGACAAATATGCAAACAAACTTCACCTTGTAGAGATTATTTGCTGTTATTGTACTGCTGATTTTTCTACAATCGTTACTTCTTGTGTGAATACCTCTGTATTTACGATAAACAATGGAATATTTTGATATGCTTTACACATCATATGGCCAAGTTCAAAACACTTGATTTGTTGTTTCTTGTTTGCTTATCTTCTCCTGTTTCCTCTTGTTGCTTTCTTCTAGCTGATCCTTGTCCTCATCGTAATCCGGTTCCTTTGATTCTTTCCCATAAGCTGGACGGAGTAGGGATACAATCCATTTCAGACCTTGCTATTAAGACGGACCCGCTAACTAAAAATAAGTTCTTTCAGTTTCTGTCCAATCTAAATAATATTCTTCTAAGACATAGTAACCCCAAAAGAAAATCCTCATAGGTAGTTGTTTCTACTAGGTAAGTTATCTTATCTCCATATTGCACTTTAGTTTTTGCTATCTCTCTGTTTCCAATATTCAAATATCCCAACATTGTAGAGTGTTGAAGTTATAAAGGATAGAAGTATGTGATAAATCTCTTGGAAGACAAAAGCATACCGGAGAGTCTGCATGCATTCCACCATCCCCGTTTTGATCCCTCTATTACACCTTGGCTTATATTTAGAGGTTTTTTCATTCTACGATTCACTGCAGATATTGATCTCTTAAATACTGTGATTCTTGCATAACCCTCATTCGTTGGCTGCAAAGAGAGATTCTATTGAAAGGATCAGTTGCATCGTTTTAATTTTTAACTAAAATCGAAGAAGAAAACAAAAAAAAGGAAAAGGAGTTGGGTTGGTTGGGTTGAAAGTCAGTGTGTTGTTGCTAATCTTGTAGTGCAAGTATTCCGTCCAGTACACCGACGGCTGCTGTTCCACAGACTTGAACGTCTATCTCTGGCAACAATCCGTCTTCAGTAGCCCCCTCAATATCGTTATCTGCACAGTTAACGTTGGTTGATGCATCGCTTCCAAAGTTCTTTTGCTTTATGCTCTGCTCTGTTTTTGTTTCTGAACTGTCTCCACCATCATAGTCTCCGCCGGCATATGCTGCCATTGGGGTTGTTGCAAATACCCCAGCGAATAGAGCAGCAGCTAACGCTGCGATTGTTAACATTTTATTATTCATGTTACATATTCCTGAAGGTTAGATTATATCTGAATTGGGAAGGATAACGCTAGAGAAGATAGGGTGATTTATTCTAGTGCCTTTCATTATTATTTACTGCACGGCTGTAACTGGGTCTAGAATAAACCTATAATACACTAACTGAAAAAAGTACCTGAAATGTGTTTCACACTCTATTTAGGTGTACTTGTAGTTATCTATCTATATGATGTAGAGGGGAATCTCCTACTGCTATGACTATTGTTAACATTTTGATTCATGTTCTTCCCCTACACCTAGCATGACATAAGAGCTCTGGCTATAACAATAAAGGGACATTCGCAACAAATGTCTCGGGAGCGATATATTATGTGAATTATATCAGGACCGGAATAAATACATTAACTTAACAAAAGCATACCGTGGGTCTTGGTTCCCATCATTGAGGTTCTTTTGATTATTAGTTTGGTGTATCGATCAATGTCTCTGTGTGTGCTGCTTTATGTTAGTAATATGCTGTGATAGCTTTTAGTTTTTACTATCTACCTATATCCATTATTGCAACGGTGTAAATATCATAGTGACGAATATTCAACTATCTTGAGCCAAGATATACAGGTTTGTAGGAAGTGTGGTGTTATCTTTGATCTAAGTATACGAAAAAACAAAGATTGTCCTTTATGCAGTGCTGGAGAGCATACAAAACTAAGAATGAATAATACTTCCGATTCCAAATAATCAAATAGGATCGTATCTTGATTGGAGTTATTCTTAAATGGTTATATTCTGACACATGCTGTAGCTGTATGCAGTAATAAAGGATAGAAGTATGTGATAAATCTATTGGA
>JBPCNB010000474.1:0-2274 GCA_051001675.1 Nitrososphaeraceae archaeon
CTTCATTTCCTTTACAATTTGGATTTCGTCCGCTAGGCACATAAATTTCATTTACTAGTTTGGCTCTTTCTCAACATCCATCAAAGATGGAGGCGATTCCTGTTAAAATTAGACAGTTGCCCATGAATAAGCAGCCAGCGTATTAGAATCTATCATACTTACCATTCAATATTCGATAAAAGGTCTAAAAAGTATTTGACTTTAGTAGTCATAGCAATTTAGCAATGAAGTACAACTGGTATCGTATTGGATCTCCCCGTAGTCGGCTTCGAAAGAGAAAGAAAGGAGGATTGACTATAGCACCATATCAAGGTGTGTATCCCAGATATAATAGCCTTAAAGTATACCATTCTTCTACCGTCAACAGATACAGAAATGAAGGTCCATTGTGGGGAGGACTGCGGAGAGCATGGGTTGGTTACGTTATCGCAAAAAGTCAAGTTGACTTTGAGAAAATGAGAAAATACGCTATCGTTATCCAAAAATTCGAAAGACGCCTGAACATAGAAATAAATGAATTCCCTGAGCTTGGACTTTATGCTTCTGGTTATTTCGAAAATAAAGAGGAATATGAAGATTCAAAGCTTGCGGTAATAGATCCATTCACTAATGAAAAGAAAAAGGATGCAAAGGAAGACGAAGATGATTACAGAGAAGTCAATTTTGACAGTTTATAATTATCAAGATATTACCTAAACGCTGCTACTGCTGATCTGTAGAAAATATCTTCTCAAAGAATGCTATGTAAGTGAAGAAAAAACAATGACCGCTTTCCTAAACAACATCAAATGAAAATGTCAGTGAGTTTGCTGTTATTTCTCTGAATTCTACAGTTGTTTTGCTTACAGGTTCAATTAGTCCTTCCAATATAGCCTTTAGTGCAACTGAGAACTTTATGTTTATATCATGGTTGACTGTAAAATAGTGACTTTGATTTCTCCCACTATCCTCTACTATATGCTTACATGATTGAAACCTTCTAAACCAATAATCTAAAAACTGAACCAAAGTATTACCATTAACCTGAGGGTAAAAATATGATACATACTCTTTGGCCATTGTTGTTCCAAATTCCTTGCCAAAGCCTTGAGTGGTTTGTGTAGCATTCTGGGCTTGCACTGCAATCATTGTCACTGAAGACATTCCAAACAGTAACGCTATCAGAGAAGCGCATATGACTGTCCCAGTCTTGAAAATCAGGTTGCTGTTTTTGTTCTTTTTGTTGCTATTAGATTTCATCTTCTGTATAGCCCATGTATATCACATAAGATATAAAGCCCAGATACAATTTTTATTGGTAATTATCAGGTTTGGTAACCAAAATTATGGGAAAAATCAGAGTCTTAATCATTATTTGTATCATTACCAATATGCACTCTTTTCCATGCTTTCATTTGGTGTTATCTCTACGCTTAAAGAATTCATACTAAAAATCGCTCTTACCATCTTAATTTTACTTCTATACAAAATACGTGCAGGGCTGAGATGACGTCAGATATGATATACTATTTTGTATTCCTTGACTACCGAAGTTAGATAGGTATGCTTTTAGCTTTTAGAGATTCAAACCAATGCTTCTTCTAGTTCATTTGGTATTGTGCCCACACTGTCACCTGGTATATTAGCAACGATTACTTATTATCTTCATGAAAGGTTATGGAGTAAGATAAACTGGAGATGAGTTTAGAATTAGAAATTCTGAAATAGAAATAACCTGGATTACTCTAGGGTCAAAGATAGTCGGTTTACTTTCTAATCATAACCAGTTGACTACCAAATGTTTGGTTAGCAATTACAGCCAAGCAGGCTAATTGTTATTATTGATGCATGTTGCCGGTAAAGGAAGCAAAAAGTGAATCAGGACATTAAGATAAGAAAAATTCTGATCACTCTTTTCTTCTTCCTCCTTGCTGGACTTTGTGAGATTGGAGGGGGCTATCTAGTTTGGTTATGGTTGAGGGAAGATATGAGCTGGATCTTGGGTGCTATTGGTGGTTTTATCTTATTTCTATATGGAATAGTTCCAACTTTTCAGCCTGCTTATTTTCATAGAATCTATGCTGCATATGGTGGAATATTTATTGTCATGGCGTTGCTCTGGGGTTTAATTTTTGAAGGTATTGTTCCTGATATGTTTGATATTATAGGTGCTGCAATGGCTTGTGTTGGAGTGGCAATCATATATTATGTACCTAGAAGAGAAGAAAAATTATGGTCGAATCATTAGCGTCAGTAGCAGATATCAACATACTCATTCTCACTCTAGGACTATTC
>JBPCNB010000475.1:0-1870 GCA_051001675.1 Nitrososphaeraceae archaeon
ATTAGTACTTTGCCACCGTATACATCTCCTACGTATAGAGTATCGCTAAATTCTGCAACACCATGCACGGCTACATCAGTACTTATCTGATCTGTGAGCGTATTACTGGTAGCGTTCACAATGGACACTGTACCTGAATCTATATCGGTAGTATACACTGTCTGCTGGTCATCTGAGATTTTTATATCATGCGTTCCACTTCCAACTGTAATATTTTTAATGACTTTATTTGTTGCAAGGTCTATAACAGAAATGCTATTAGATTTAGCATTTCCTACATATAAAAATCCTTTTTCACCACTATCTGTTCTGTTACCATTTTCTATTTGGGCTGAGGCTGGAAGCATAATAAAGCATGAGAATGCGGCGCCTAGTATAATGAGTAGTATAGGAATTAGCATAAATAAGAATGAATTATTCTCCTTTTTCATATGATATGGTAATTCACGATGTCAATATTAATTCGTACTGCCTATAAACATGTGCAACTTTCACTACCTGTGCATATTTATTCAGTGTCGGGAGTATATCTGAGTCTTATTTTCAAGGTGTCTATTAACTTATTTATTAATAATAAAGGTTGATTAGTTTCAAATGAACCGAAATATTGTTTTAGGAGTTTTATTGACATTATTTTCAATTATAATATGTAGTTCCAATCTGTATCCCAATCACCTAGTTTATGCGCACAATTTTTCTATAACTGATGATTCAGCGTTACTTACTCTCATTGAACAAATCAAGGTTGAAACAGAGCTTGTAAATCAATATATTTTAGCCAACAATAGCATTTCAGCAAATGAACACGCAAAAAATGCTGCTAATCTTACCAACGGTCTTAATGATAAACTTAGACAAAACAAAGTAGTAGACATCACACAGGCTTATACTAATGGTTTGTATAATTCTACGACTCTCGCTCTAGTTGTTGCAAATCTTGTAGACGAAATACTGAGGAACTATGGTAGTGCTTATGGTATTACGTACGATCTAACAAATATGTCAAATATGATGGCCATAATGTCTAATAATAATAATAATAGATCTTCTCCCATTGATATGAGAATTGATGCTGGTAATACATCCATCTCATCACATGGAGGGCATGCTATTATGCCAGAGAAAAATAACGCTGTACAAGTCAATGTATATAATTATCAGACTGCTCAAGTACTTTCTAACAGTGTCAATAAACTATTCAATGATAAACTATCAGCACAGGCCTCAGTTAACGAAAAGGTAACTATTGATAACCTAGAGCAGAATATCAAAGATCTAAAATACGCAATAGATAATAAGCTACGAGCTGAAGCTCTGATGGAAATTGTACACATGAAAATCCATCCAGCTCTGCAGAGTGTCTATGACTTGAAGTTAATAGTAAGATAGAATATAGGTTTTTCATAGCATGAGAACAGTAACCTACAATTTAAAAAGAAAGTATAGTAAGCATAATGTATCTCAAATAATTTCATCTTAGTAAAATAAAGCTAAATTTTGCAGATAGAAAAAATCTTGTACTATACCAACTTGATTATCCGCTCATTCTGACCAATTTCTTACCACCACGTCTATTGCACCATCATCTCTTAATATATTCCCAAATGGATGAAGGTTTCTAAATCCCATGTAACCACAGTGGTTATCTCCATGTAAAAGAACAAAAAAGTCAAAGCAGTCGATTTTAGCATTTGAATCTGCATCTGGGATGGGAGGTATTTCAGAGTCGACCTGGCGTTCACTATACCCTCTTGGTATAGGAAGACTGTGCTGTATTCCAAGTAGTCCAATTGCATCACGATTTTCCAGATATCTGTAGACATATTCTAACATATTGTCTTCAGGATTGCGTAAATTGTAAAAATTATCC
>JBPCNB010000476.1:0-1719 GCA_051001675.1 Nitrososphaeraceae archaeon
TGTTCGAGATGAGGATGCAGTGGTATTCGGTTACCGTGACGCAGAGCAATCCCTGAGCTATGGGAGTCAAGATATAAGAGAAACTAATATGCATGTCTTTGATCTTTCCCAGATAAGAGGGTTAAAAATAGAAACGGCAACTTCGCTTGCAGTCGCAACACTGATGAAGGACGGACTCGAGGGATTCTGGATTCATTTAGACGCCGATGTTTTAGATGACAGAATAATGCCAGCTGTAGACTATCGCTTGCCCGATGGTGGATTAGGTTTCTCCGAGCTCAGTAAATTATTGAGTATCCTCATTGCTTCCGGACATGCCGTAGGAATGACTATTACTATATTTAACCCTCATCTTGATTTAGATGGCTCCATTGCAAAAAACTTCGTATCGAGTATAGTCGCTGGCTTATTATTACCAAAATAGTAACAAAACCACTAAAATACGGCATGTGAGATGTCTGAGCGATTGATTTGATTTGGTATACTGTCTGCCTTTAAATTTCTCTATGCCAATCGCACATTTCACTTTCCTGGCAGCTGTTATGCATATTCCGGATATTATGAAGGCCTTGACATCAACTTGCAACCCATCTTCCTACGTGTATCTAAAGATATTACCCTGTGAAAAAGAAGAGCATTCTGTAGTTAACTTACTTGTTTTTTCTTATGTTGACTGACAGAGCCTCCATACATATGAATTACATATATTCCCAGGAATCCTATAATACCTCCAACAATAGCAAGAAGAATATTTTCAGGTAGATTACTTGTTATCCCTAATTCCCTCAGCGTTATTTGTATTATAACCGTAATAAGAATACTAGAGGAACCTATGGTTGCTGTAATGGAGGCTCCAATTCTACTTAAACCTGTAGAATAGGACAGAGATCCAATAAAAGGAAGTAATGAAAAAAGGACTAATATAATAATAGTGTTCATTAACATCTGTGGCTGTTGAAACAAAGATCGTTCTGCTACTGACGGTACCTGTACAGATTCATGCGATAATCCTACCATAAAACCCAACAAAATAAATCCAGAGATTAACATGGAGGCTCCTGCTACTTCAATAGATGAATGCAATGAAACGAGTTTAGTAAGAAAGAGAACACCAATGGCAAATCCAAATGCAGAGAAAATTGCTTCTATATCTCCAAAGGCAATTAGGGTTAATGGCAATGGAGATGTTATTACTGTTTGTATGCCACCATCCAAAACATTGGTACCGCTATCACTCGATATAGATATGAAAAATCCCATCAGTGCAAGAACGATACCAGCAATCTGAACCCTATTTAATTTTTCTTTCAAAAAAACTCGCGCCAAAACAACTATAAGTACAATTTCAAGAGGACCGGCAATAAGGACTTCTTTTGAGGCGCCAATTTTGTTGATAGAATCATACCATGTGAATATCCCAACTGCGAGGAAGGAACTTGCAAAAATGAGGTTTTTCCATGATTTTAAAAATAATGCAAATATTCTTTTCCTTTCCCACAAAAACGATGCTACCAGCAATAGCATTATACCTGCAAAGGTTATGCTTATAGCTGAAAGCATAATTGGAGTAATTTGCGAGAAAACCGTAGTTAAAAATTCAATGAGAACCGACTCTACAGATATGGTTATTGCGTAAATAAAAACCACCCTTGATCTACGTATTATTGAGGATTGCAAATAGAATAATGTCACCAAAGAAGCTACACCTACAATATGAAG
>JBPCNB010000477.1:0-1939 GCA_051001675.1 Nitrososphaeraceae archaeon
GTAGGATGGACTATTATTGGAGTAAGCACAGGTTTGATAATTTATGAAATTAAGAGAATTAAGGAAGAAGACAAGAAAAAAAATATTCCATGATTTTATGTAATTTCTTTTCCTCCTTGCTCCTCTATAACTACCAGCGTGACAGTAGATGTTATGCCCGGGACCTTCCTTATCCTGTTGGTTATTGTATGATTCATTGACTCTGTATTGTCGGATTTTACCTTGACAAATACATCATGCACTCCATATGTTCCTCGAACTTCCTTAACATCCGGCAACTTTGCAATTTCCGTTATGATTTTTTCCTCGGAACCCAATGTGCAATTAACTAGAATATATGCTGTAGGCATGAGAATACCAAGCACTTATTATGTATTTTAGTCTTTTCTATCGACGGATTATAAAAAGCAAGTATTCTAGCTGAATAACCTGTTTCATTTCAAATCAGAACCCCAGTTTTATCACAAGTTAAGAGTATGGAGCTTATACAACTGTCCAGTTCGTTTGTTGACATACTTCCATTCTTTTTCACTATAACTCACCTGCACAAATTTTTCTTTCAATTCGGGACGGAGGACATTAAACACATCGTCACCAATAGTGATCTTATTTGGTTCTGTTAGTGATGTCATCTTGGCAGATACGCTCATACAGTAACCAAGTATATCGAGAGGAGAATTTTTGTCAGTATTGTATTGCACCACAGCGTTTTCTCCTTCATCTATGCCTATCTTCGCGCTAAGTTCTGGGTAGTCGTACTGATTCAAGATTGGGTTTAAACCATTTCTAATGACACTTAACATGGACATACCACATCTGACAGCCGTTTCGCAAGCAAGATATTTACTGGATGCGGACGGAAAGAAGGAGATAACAGCATCACCAACATACTTCAGTACAAAACCGCCATAGGTTTGGACTACAGAAGACATCTCATAAGTGAATGCTCTGATTATAGGAGCTAATTTATCGACTGATATCGTCATACACAAATTAGTAGATCCCACAAGATCTATGTACAAGACTGCAAGACAGATTTTTGAATCTGCATGTTTTCGTAGATAGTTCTGTGCCGAATCAAGAGTTGAACTATATTTATATCTTCTCTTTAGAGCCTTCCATAACCTTTTTTGCGTTTGACTAATGAGAGTAGTTACATCATGCATTTGTGAAGTATCGTGAATAGAATCTGGCTCATTATGTGATAATTTTAAGAAGGGTGAATCTAAATCCTCAGAAGAAGGATCTTTTTTTATAGAAATCTTTTTCCTTTTGTCTTCCCCTTTCTCATTAAGATCCATCTCTGGATATTACAATTAAATATGTTGAATTTAAAGCTCATTTGGTACAAATGATAAAAACCTGTTTTTGTTACAGAACAACACTCGATAGTAGATTGTCTCTTGTGAATGCGAATAATTATCTAAATTATTAATAAAGAGTGCAAGTATGAGAGTACCCTTAAAAGGCAGCGACAAATTCTGCTTGGAATTAAATTCAGCTTATTCTAAGATGGAACAAGTTTATTTTAATAGCATTAAATCTTCGCTAAAGACGTCAGCTATAAAGGTAATGCTCGGAGATGGGACGATAACAGATTCGGTGACTTTTGATCCTCAAGAGACAGTTCGATATTTTAACATTCTTGGAGGTCGCCTAAAAGCATGGTCTAACTCTGGAGTCTCCAAGTCCAACACTGAAGATCTACACAGAGTTACATATCAAATATACAAGCAAGTAGAAAAATACTATATTTCAGTACATTTTGAGATTCAATTTCATTCATTAAAGTTTTATAGGGTAGATAAAAGGGTCCTAGAAATTCAAAAGGAAATTCACGAGTTATTAAGAAAAAGTAATGAAATCCATCAATCGCTAGCCAAAACTGGTAACGAAATTGTTGTGCGAGAATTAGGTAACATGGGATACGGTGATCTTC
>JBPCNB010000478.1:0-5051 GCA_051001675.1 Nitrososphaeraceae archaeon
GGGTCCGGGAAGACGGAAGCTGCGGTTATATCTATTTTTTCGATGCTATCACATAACAAGACATCAGACTCTTGCAAAGGAAAAACTCGAGTAATTTATGTTACTCCCTTAAGAGCTCTTAATAATGACGTCCTACGAAGAATAGTGAAATATGCAGAATCCGAAGATCTTCGTGTAGAAATAAGACATGGTGATACTAATACCAAAACAAAAAGGAGAATAGTTGAAAATCCTCCTGAAATATTGATTACAACTCCAGAGTCCCTTGGAGTTATTCTTACAAGTCAGAAAATGTTGCTAGCATTACAAGATCTGGAATGGGTAATAATAGATGAGGTTCACGAACTTATCTCGAACGAGCGTGGAGCGCATATGTCACTAAGTCTTGAAAGGTTGCAATCACTGTCGTCGAAAACCATCACAAGAATTGGACTTTCTGCTACATTGAGCAGCTTAGCCGAAACTGGCAAATTTGTTGCCGGCCTAAACAGAACGTGTGCAATACTAGTCGATAATAGCATAAGAGAATATGAAATAGATCTACAATTTGTCAATGGGCCTTTAACTAACGTTGCCACGTTTATAGCTGATTATATAAAAAAAAATCAAATCGCTGGTTCGATACTTTTGTTTACAAATACTAGGGATGAGGCAGAATATATGGGTGCTATATTGAGGAACCGTGATGAATCTAACGTGGATGTTCACCACGGATCCTTATCTAGGGATTTGCGCGAAGAAACCGAAAATAGGCTGAGATCTGGTTCGGCAGGGGTTGTTGTTTGCACCTCTTCTCTAGAATTGGGATTGGATATTGGCTCAGTTCAACTTGTAATACATTACGGATCTCCGCGACAGGTTTCAAAATTGATTCAGAGAATTGGGAGAAGCAGACATAGGCAAGTCAGGTCTGCCAAGGGTTTAATTGTAATAAATAATCCAGACGATGAAATAGAAGCACTAGCCATCATAAGAAGAATGAAAAGGCGGTCTATAGAGGAGCAAGTAATACATAAAGACCCTCTAGATGTGCTAGCTCATCATCTAGTTGGTCTGGCTATCCAAACGAAAAGTTTAGTCAGCTTAGAATCAGCCTTCAAAATGTTCGTAAAGGCGTACCCGTTTAGTACACTTTGCTACCAAAATATGATCGCAACTATAGAGCTTCTTCATAGCCAAGGTATTATAAGATATGACCAAATTGCTCAATCTTATCGGCGAACTATAAGGGCTTACAAATATTACTTTAATAACCTTTCTACGATACCAGAAGTTCTAAAATTTGAAGTTGTTGACATAATAAACAATAGAAGAATTGGCAGTTTAGACCAAGAGTTTGTAGGTGACTATGGCGAGAGAGGAAATATCTTTGTACTAAAGGGATCTCAGTGGCGTATCATATCAGTCGACGAAGTTAAGATGCGAGTAAGCGTCGAGCCACTTCGAGGTGCAGCAATTAATGTTCCATATTGGAATGGCGAAATGATACCTGTGGATTACGACACTGCGAAAGAAGTCGGAATTATACGTAATCAGGCAGCAAAGAATGCGATAAAGCTTTCCACCGATTTAATAGAAAGGACCATGGATGTTTTAGACCTAATTCCTGATTCTACTAATATTGTAGTGGAAAGTTCCATTTCAATGAATACTATAGTGATTCACGGCACTTTTGGCACGAAAGTAAATAATACCGTCGCATCATTAATGTCGACAATACTGTCCTCACAGCTAGGATATGTGGTCGAAACCAGAACCGATTCTTACAGAATTGTCGTGACTTCAAGTGCTAGAATAGGAAGAGGTCTCGTGGAAGCATTCTTCAACGATATCTTTGATATTGAGGCGGTCCTCATCGCCTCGATGACTGGAACTCATAATGTAAATTGGAAAGTCTGGACTGTTTCAAAAAGATTTGGGGTAGTAAGTAAGGAGGCTATCTATGACAAAAGAGTCGCTCGATTGATATATGATAGATATTCAAAAACGCCCATTAGTAAAGAATCACTTCGGGAATTGATTCATGATAAATATGATATTAATCGAACACAAAATATTTTCACCATGTTCAGAAAGAAAAATATCCAATTACACTGGAAGGAGATTAGTGAGTTCTCGCAATTAGCAAAACCAATTTTGGAGCATTCCACTAAATTCTCAGCCAATCCTCTGAGCATCGAAAAGGGTGTAATGGAACTCATAAAAGAAAGATTAGAAAAGACGCAACATCGTTTAATCTGCGTAAGATGTGGTAAGTGGGAAAGACTCATACAGACTAAAGATGCACCTGATCTTATTTCCTGCCCCATATGCCGTTCCAGGCTGGTGACTGCCACATCACATTTTGACAATGATTTGGGAAAAATAATAATAAGAAAACTCTCTGGGATGCAAATATCTGCCGAAGAAAACCATAAATTCAATCGGGCCTGGAAAGTTGCATCGCTTCTAAACAATTTTGGTAAGAGAGCACTCATGGTATTGGCTGGACATGGAATAGGAGCTGACAGTGCCGCTCGAATCTTACGGAATTACGCAGAAGATCCGGAAGTATATCGTGCTATCTACGAAGCCGAAAGACAGTACGTTATGACCCGAGGATTCTGGAAGGATTAGACTTGAGTTTCTACATTTATACCGATTACCCGTCGAGGACATGGGATTTGAGAATCAGCCAGGTTCAAATCTAGATCACAATTCGACATAATAAATGCCTGAAAAATCAAGCCAACACATACGAACCGATACTATAATGGAAACTATCAATGCAGGGATAGAGGGGTAGCCTTTCCTTAGAAAGATTTACCTGACATTAGTCGATGCACATAATAGAGCTATCAACTCATCTTTATAAGAGAAGAATACTGTTTTAACGTAAGTTCCTGCCTTCCGCCTATTCCGGTATTTCCGGTGGCTCCAACAACTTTTATCCTATCACCTACGTTCAACTTTTTGATTTCCGAGCTTTGTTCCCGCCAACCTATTAATCTGATTTCTCCTGTATCGTCACCTATTATTGTATCAGCGAGTGGAACAACTTCACCGCCTTTGGTGCTTACTTCTGTCTCATTCGGCATCTGCAGGACTATCGCCTCTATTACAAGAGGATCCTGAGAAAAATTAATATCCTTAATTTTTGACTCGAGCGCCGATATCAAGGGAAAAGAAGTATCCTCATCCACTATTCGAATGTAGGAGTCGTCTGTAGACAATATTAAGGAATTGCCAAAAATTCTGCTGGGAATACACTCGACGACGACATCTTGGCGCATTTCCGAAGTCATTAAGCTATTGTCAATGCTGAGAATGAAAAACTTACGCGATCTATCAACTGCGAGACAGCTAATTGTCCTTTTCTTCGTTTCCTTTCCAACTGAAATAATCCTCAAGGACATAACTTCAACTTCGAGTTGGTTTCCTGAGAATTCCATTACGGTCCCTTCATCACCATGTATCTCAAAATCTGTATTTCCGTACTGAGGATTCCCTTGTTTGATTCTGACCCCTATCAGTTTGAGGCGTACACCGTTTTCTAACACTTTTGGGATCTTAACTTCGTCCACATTCCAAATAACAACACGGATAGCTCTAGTTTGGTCTTCATTGGATAACTGTAACTGGAGCGACTTACTACTTTCTCCTCGGGAATTGGTGAACTCAGAGATCCTGGGATTGGAAACCACTTTACCCGTTACGACCGAATTATCGCGAGTCTGTTTGATATCATCTACGTTAATAGTAATAGAATCGATATCTTCAATGGCCGTATCACTGTCATTTTCTATTTCGATGGAACTGTTCGAACCTAAATTAACGAGGGGCCTTCCATCGAGAGAGGATTTTACATAACCTCTGGATATCTTTACTAAATCACCTGGCTTCAGTCCTGTTTCATCGGGAAAATTAATGAGCGAGTCCCATAACTTGACCTTGACGGTGGAATCATTATCGTAAATAGTGATTGTTCTGTTCATAATTTCTTCCTGGGTTTCCTTCTTTACAAATTTACGGGTGGAATAAATATTCATAACTCGTCCTGTAACGCTTATCTCCTTCGCGCCTACGTACAAATCCTTTATTCCAGATTTAATCTTCGGAGCATTTTCAAATGATATCCCTAGATCTGCGGCGACAAGAAAGAGAGCCCCTTGGTCGGTAAGATATCCTGCACCAATAGTTTTTTTCTTTTCTTCGATCATTTCCTTTACTAGCTCAGCATTTATGTCAGGTTTCTCCTGAAGAACTATCTCTATCATCTTTTTAAAATCTGCTGACAAAATGAGATCCCTCCATATATCATAGCACTCTTTTGATATCCTGGCTTATTATCACGATCTACTTGCCTATATGTTTTGGCGGTAGATGTAATATTGTAAATTTTTAACCTTATAAGAAGAACGTTTGCATTTTTTGTTGCTTTTATATCTTTTTATTAATGAAGAAATAAATCCCTCTATCGTAAGACCCTGATGTAATATTCCCCGTATGTACGGTTAAAGATGTTAAATTGACACGGAGGAAACTATCGCAATGTGAAAAGACAGTGTATGGGTGAGTTGCCTGCTCTGTTCACTAAAGCTGGACTAAGATGTTGACGCGTTAAGTGTATCCCCGTTAAGTGTATCCGAACTGATAGAAGCCATCATTTCGATACGATGTTGCATCTGTTAGGACTTTGTCACTATTGATTTGAGCTTTATAATTAGATCAGACATGCTAATGGGCTTGATGATGAAATCTTTTACATCGATCGATGGCAAAACTTTGTTGAATTCTTCCTTATTAATTTCAAAGGCAGTTATAAAGGCGATCTTCATGGCGGGGTTTTTTTCCTTTATTCTACGGTATAATTCAAACCCGTTCATTTTTGGCATCCGGATATCTGTTAATATTAGATCGTAATAATCCTTGGGGAGGCCCTCAAAAGCTTGTAAGGCTTGTTCGCTACTGTAAAAAATGTCCACTGTGAAGGTATTATTATTTGCCTCGAGATCTCTCTTAATTATACGTAAAATGTCTCTTTCGTCGTCAACAACCATCACTTTTATGGG
>JBPCNB010000479.1:0-13930 GCA_051001675.1 Nitrososphaeraceae archaeon
CGGTAGTTCTTGTGGAATTGTTTCTTGTGGAATTGTTTCTTGTGGAATTGTTTCTTGAGGAATTGTTTCTTGAGGAATTGTTTCTTGAGGAATTGTTTCTGACCCGGCAGATCCTGTTGTAGTCCATTCAAAGGTCGAGGGGGTTGAATCTACATCCCCTGAGGAAGCTATGGAACTGACTTGGAAGGAGTGTGCTTGCGTACCTGCGTTGGCATTGAGTCCACCTTCTTGAAGAATACGAGTGTCGTATATGACCGGACTAGAACATTGGAAAGGCTCCAGGTTTTCTATGCTACATGAAAAGCCTGCGTTTGTAGAGCGGTCTGAACCTTCGAATGTAAATGTTATTGAATTTGAAGTTGTTTCTGTACCACTTTGAATTTTGGTGCCGGTATTGGTGTCAGTAGCTGAAGTAATAATGGTATCAAGCACACTGGGATCGTAAGGATTGGCAGTAGTTGTTGGGATTACCGGAGAAATTGATTGTTGCTGCTGTTGTTCCAGTGCTGATGCTTGGCCAATAGAATTTGATTGAAATGATGACACAGGGAAAGAGGATTGGTTTTCAAATTGAACAATGGGAGATCCGTACTGAATGAATGGAAGTCCGAGTGAGTTTTCCGTTATTTGTTGTTGCAATGCGGGATCAGCAGCAGTAGCAGTAGCGAGAGGGGTTGTAGTAGGGGGTATTGTTAGAAATGGTGGGAATGTTACTCCATTACCATCTCCACTTATGGTATTTGTTCCTGGTTGAATACTATAAGCATCGCTACTAATAGTATTGGATTGAGGTGATGACACTAGGTAAGAGGATTGGTTTTGATTTTGAGCGAGGGATTCTTGAGGCGTTGTCCCTTCAAATGGCCCCGCAGGCAGTAATCGAGCTTCGGAAATCTGAGACTCGTTAATATTAGTAAGTTCATTTTCAGGACCAGGCAATATCTGATCGCTCCCGCTTACTATATAATCAGATGTCAAGGACGATATAGTATTTTCCGTACTATTCTGGGCGCTATTAGTATTGGGACTACCAAAGTCATTACCACTATTAAGAAGGTCTGTTCGTGGCCCTAAGAAAGAAGGTATTCCAGTATTTACGCTAGCATTACTAGGTAAGGCAACTGGCTCTTGTGTATTGTCATTCCCGATGTTGATTCCATTGTTATTAGGATTAGCGTTGATGCTGTTAGGATTAGAATTGTTATTGCTCTCGGTAGAATTGCTGTTACCAATAGTGGAATCACTAACATTATTGCCATTAGCTCCAGGTTCCTCAGAGGATGTTGTGTTTGGGAAAAGAGGTAAAGTGGTATCAATCAATGAGGAGGAGTTATTGTCCGCAGCCTCTAGCTCACCTGGGTTGAATGTTGCCTGAGTTTCATTGCTAGGCACAAGTCCAAACTCATCAGTACTAGTGTTGTTTCCATCCAGGGATGCAAAAGTGCCTGTAGCATTTACACCTTGTTCATCAGACTCGGGAGTACGTGATAAGTTCTGTGTACCATTTGATACAGCTGTATTGTTAGATTGCGTATCTGATGTGATCGCCGGTAAGCCTGTCTGGTTCACAGGTTGTTCCATGATCTCGAGTGGATCTGTAGCTGGCTTTGAATCATATGTTATATCTCTCAAAGAAAAAGTAGTAGCTTCCTGTCCAGGACCTCGATTCACTATAAAGGCAAAAGGATGTGAAATTCGCTCCAAGTTAATTCCTTCAAGGCTTATTTGATATCGTCTCCAATCGTTCACCAAGCTAACATCTTCGCTTATAAGTGTAAAATTTTGATTATTGAATGCGCTGCCGAAGGTTTCTGCTGTATCATTGAATACCGCTGTATTTTCGTTTCTGCCTACTGCTGCAAAGGTGACATTCTCTCCACCATTTTGCCCTTTAGCAAAGAAAACAACTCTCTGAGCACTGGAAAGATCGTAATTCTTATCAGCTTCGTATGCAATCCCGGCGAAGCCTAAAGCCGCAGGGGTATATTGGATTGTATGAGCACTTTCTTCATCGGCAAAGTCCGAAGATATTATTAAAGAATTAGGATCTGCTTCTGCGTCTCCTGTCCTATCTGTTGCTCTCAGATCTTCTATATTCATCAAAACTATTGAGCTAGGACGTATTGTTTTTCCTATTTCGGATGCTGGAGTTATTGTTGCAGCTGCAGTCGAGGATGCCGATGTTGGAGTAGTTGTTGGTTCCGATCCTGGTATCTGTTGTCCAGAAGCAGTCATTGGCAAGAATTTATATACATGACTTACCGGTAAAACAGCATTTGCTGAAAGTAACAAGGAGAAAAATAGCAATATCATCAGAGTACCATGGTTTAAAACTGTCCTTTTCATCATGAATTCAACACATATACCGAAAATACATATTTAAGAAAATACCGAAAATAAACAGCATAGAAGAGCAATTTAGTTAAAACTTCAATTTATGTCGTTATTTTGTAAAAAGGGCCCCCTTGAAACCCTAATAATGCAAAACAGCTCATAGTTCACGTGGAATTGATTTATAGTCATGGTAGTGATATAAAATCCTCAGGAGTGAGTAGGAATATTTGAGTGACAATGTTTCGAGAAGAGACTTCCTTAAATTATTGGGGGTCGGAGCCGTTACTTTGGGAATTGGTGGATTTGGCGGAATATCACAATTGGTAACTAATCAAAAAGTAAACAAGCCAGCTTTTGCTCAACAAGGTACGGGTTCTTGGGCTAATGGCCAAAACTGCACAGTAAATCCTATACATGTAGCCCTCTTACCTAGTGGCAGAATCTTTTATTTAGCCGGTTCCGGTTATTCTACTGCTCAACAAAACGGGCCATACACTGCTAGAGTATTAGATATCAATACCGGTTCAGAAACCTCCCTTACTCAGACAGAGGATCTATTTTGCATAGGACTCACTCACCTCGCCGATGGCACAGTGCTGATGTCTGGAGGAACATTGTTGTATAATGGTAATCCAGATAACTGCAATGGCAGATGGCACGGTTTAAATGCAGCCTACGAACTCAGTCCTTCTTCTGAAACACTTACCAAAGTGACTAATATGAGGCATGGTAGGTGGTATCCTAGTCTAGTAACATTACCTGATGGAAAAGTTTGGTGTTGCTCTGGATATGACGAATATGGAATTATAAATAGGATAGTAGAGGTTTATGATCCTAGTTCAAAGACCTGGGCACTAGTTGAAGATCCAAATTCAAATTATACTTATGTAGTTGGTGCAGGCTATGAAACAACTTGCCCTGGCCCTCACCCGTCCTATAGCAGAACGTGTCCTCCTGTTAGTTTCTATCCTAGAACACATCTTATGCCCAATGGACTACTTGTATTGTGTGGCATGAGAAGAGAGAACTGGACCTGGAACCCCTCCAACGGTGATTTTGTCAACATAGGCAACAATTCTATTTATAGAGACTATGGCACTTCATTCTTGTGTCCTTTACAAAATACATCTACTGAAAAAGGCAAGATCCTACTTGTAGGAGGTTCGGAGACTGCTGGAGGAGTATCTACTACTTCTTGCGAAATGTTAGATTTCAATGCAAGCAGTACATCCACTCCTGTAAGACGATCAGTATCACCCCTTACATACAGAAGAAAGTTTTTTGCACCTGTTATGTTACCTGATGGTAAGCTACTTGTATTAGGAGGTTCTGAACAAACTAATAATCCTCCAGTCTATATTCCCGAGATTTTTGACCCGGTGTCTGAAACATGGCAAAGTAATTTACCCCCGGCTTCAATTCCCAGAGTATATCATTCTGTGGGATTATTACTGCCGGATGGAAGAGTTTGGAATGCAGGTGGAAATCCCAATAATGGTGTTTGGAGGCCAGAAACCCAGATTTTTAGCCCTGGCTACCTTTTTGCTGGGACAAGGCCAACAATTTCAGGAGATCCCGTAGTAGGCTCTTATGGGAGTTCAATAATCATTCCAACTCCCAGTCCTGCAAGCATTAGTTCTGTATCATTAGTTAGATTAATGGCCTTAACCCATCACCATGATTCCAACCAAAGATTAGTTTGGCTTCAGATTACTGGCACAAGTTCAAGCAGCATTACGGTATCAGCTCCAATAAATGCCAATATCGCACCCCCGGGATATTATATGATTCATGTCCTAAATTCGTCTGGCGTACCATCAATTGCCAAGATAATTGCAATCCCAGGAACAGCGCAGCCACCTGATACTATTCCACCATCACAAGTAACAGGTCTTGGTGCTACTGCTGTAAGTAGCACGCAGATTAATTTGGCCTGGACTGCAAACCCACCTGCAGATGGAGTTGCTAATTACAATGTCTATAGAGGTACCACAGCTGGATTTACTGTAACTCCTGGTACTACTCTTCCTATAGCAATACCAACCACTAACTCTTACTCAAATACTGGATTGACTGCATCTACTACTTACTATTATAAAGTAGCAGCAGTTGATGCTGCTGGAAATATTGGTCCTCTTTCATCAGAAGCATTTGCTACTACACTTATTACAGATACCGTTCGGCCTACAGTAGCTGTGACAACTCCTACTCCTAACTCATCTGTGGCATCTGGCACTGTCGTGATACAAGGAACTGCATCAGACAATACTGGTGGAAGCGGAGTAAGAGATGTGTATACTAGATTGGACACCGGTGCCTATCTAATAGCTACACCACAAGCTCCAGGAAACTGGTCTTCGTGGTCTAGGAGCTATAATATTACAACAACAGGTTCCCATAATATAACTGCGAGAGCGACAGATAATGCAGGCAATATTCAGTGGACTGCTGTCATCCCCTTTACAGTAACTTAGATGGATTGAGTCATTACGAGTGATATAATCTAGTCACAGATAACAAAAATTGTGACATAGATAGTATGGGGTCACAAATATGTAATTGTACTAAAGTATATGTCGCCGCTACGATGACAAGATCCTAATCCCTCTGTCCCAACTGGCGGTGTTGTAATATCGTTACGTGAATCAGATTATCTAGGCTATGTATAAGAGATATGTACAATATTGGTAACGTCTTTTATTGCTTTATTTTTTTCGACTTGCCTGGTTATATTTTGATGGGCAAACTGCTCCCCTACGAGAACAATCCCAGAAAGCGCACAATAATAGCAATAATAGTAACAAGCTTATTACTCACAATGTCAATTTAGTTTACCTAACTAGGGGTCGGAGTTTTTGCTTAACAGCTAGAACAATTTTGGCTTTTTTAGTTTCTCTAACGCCTCATCTCCCACCGCATAAAAAAATAATTATACTCAGAATGATTGTGTTGTTGTAAATAATATGAGGCTATACCAGCTGGACAGAATGGTATACCTGAATACCAAAACTAGTACTAGTTTAATTATCGCTTTTTTTACAAGGAAATTTACAGCAATTGGTCGATGATTATTATAGTATGGGCAACTCCAATGCGTTATGGAAAATTGGCTTGAATTTAATACCTTCGTAATAAACGCTACGCCTGTGCGAATAAAATAGATGTACTTCCAGTAATAATTATATCAACAAACAAAATACATAAGTTAAAGCGTGGACAATTCAGGAAATTAGAAGGGAAAACGAAACAATTACATCTCGTATCTGAGATTATTTGGTGAATATTAAATTTTTTCTATAAATTGATTTTTGAAGATTAAGTCTCAAGTAACTATTGTAATTAAGTCGATTAGTTGTAACTTAAGAAAATGCATCTGAAAAAATAAAATGCTCAGTTTGGGGACTGCTGAATTTCCCAGGTAATGATATATATTTTGTACACCCAGAAATGAAAGTTTTGCAGCCTTCAAAACAAAGGACCCAATAAAATGCTTAAAAACATAGTTACAGGATAGAGCCTGGAAAATATCAGTATGTTGGGCTCAAAATGGAAACTATAATTAGTTTATCAACGACACCAACAAAAAAATTAGAATTAACCAGATAGAGATCAAGATACAATGATTCTGAAATTTATTCTTTGTGCTTTGACTCCTACGGGCGAGTACAACGATTAATCTCTTTTTACTTGATATGAACACGAATCAGTCTAGAACAGGACAATATTGAAGGAACATTATCCCATCATATGCATTTTTTCATATCATTTCCTTTCTCGGATAATTTTTCGCTGATTAGCTATTATGCGATAGCAAATCTATAATAGGATCCGGAGCAACATTAGTTCTTTATAGTGGGTAAAGAAAAAATGCAAGTGGTAGCCCAAGTATTTGAGAGCCTTTCAGATAATGTGTCTTTGGAACTTTTTACTACGATTGCGCATGAAAGCATTAATAGTGTAATATTAAGGAATAAAATAAAAATCACTCGCAAGCAGTATTATTCAAGATTGTCCAAAATGATGAAAGCTGGTCTTATCAAGCGTAGTAGTGGCAAGCTTGTGTTAACTGCTTTTGGTAAAATAGTAAATGAGGTGCAAACGACGGTTCAGAACGCAAGCAAGAACCAATGGAAACTTAGGGCAATTGATTCCATTGAACTTTCAGATGAACTTCCTAAAGAGGAACGCAAAAAGCTCTTGGAGAGTTTGATCGATAATAGACAAATAAGAGAGATCTTGTCAGGAGATCAGAAATAAGAAATTAACGTGCTAAGAGAAGGCGGATATAAACAGAACTATGGAAAACTAGAGCGCCTTTTTAGCAAAGGCCAGCCATTTGCATACCAATCTTTTTTTAGGTCTCTAATGCTAAAATGGTGCGGGAACCAAATTTGAGGCATTAATAACTTCAAGGAACTGACAAGTTGAAGCAAACTATCCATTATAACCATAAGTAATTAAGGCTAAAAAAGAATGGCTTCAGATAAAACAAGCTATTTCTAAATAAGGGTAGATCTACAGCGGTTAAATTTTTAAGAACAAATCAAGTCACGCGAATCGTTACTCCACCAACAGATTGCTTGCTATGTCTTTTACAACAATTGATTTCACGTTGACAAACTCCTTGATACCGAATTCTGCTAGCTCTCTACCTATTCCCGACAGTTTAATTCCGCCAAATGGCATTCGAGGATCCGATTTGACCATTTCATTAATAAATACAATTCCACTTTGTATTTGTCTTGCAAGACTTGCTCCTCGCTCTACATTGTTTGTCCAAATACTTGCACCCAAACCGAACTCAGAATTGTTTGCTTCGGCTATTGCTTCTTGTTCGTTATTTACAATAATAATTGGTGCTGCAGGTCCAAATACTTCCTCCTTAATAATGTTCATATTATGATTTACATCTGTCACTATTGTTGGTTCAAAAAAATATCCATTTCCATTAATTGTATTTCCGCCAGTTAGTATGGTTGCCTGCTTACTTTTAGCATCTTCAATTTGTTGGGCTAATGCCTGTCTCTGACTTTCTCTGACAAGAGGGCCAACAGTGGTCTTTGGATCCATAGGATCTCCTATGACCTCTGCTTCTGTATCTTCCACAAAAAGTTTTGTAAATTTATCTGCGATTTCTTTGTGTACTATAAACCTTTTCGCTGCAATACAACTTTGGCCTGTATTAAGGAGCCGAGATTGTGTTGCCATATGAGCAGTCTGACTCAAATCAGCATCCTCGAGGACTATGAACGGGTCACTTCCGCCCAACTCCAAAACAAATTTTTTTAAATCTCTAGAAGCAAGTTCTGCCACTCTCTTGCCCGTGCTGACACTCCCAGTTACAGAAACGGCATCGATTTGGGATAGGATCAAAGCTTCACCTACCCTCGCATCCCCAATCACACATTGGAAAATGCTTTCCGGAAATCCTGCGTCTTTGAATGCCTCTTCAAGTTCTAACGCTGAACCCAGACAAACGCTTGAATGTTTTAAGATCTCGACATTCCCAGCTATAAGAGCAGGAACAGCAAATCTCATTGCCTGCCAAAAGGGAAAATTCCACGGCATGATACCAGCAATTACTCCGAGTGGTTCGAATGATACAAAGCTTTTCCGAAACTCAGTTGGAATCAATTCATCACGTAAGAATGATTCGGAATGTTCGGAATAATAGTCGCAGAGCCAAGCACATTTTTCAATTTCTGCGATTGCTTGACGAATAGGCTTACCCATCTCTTCAGTAATTAGTCTAGCATATTCGTCCTTATTTTTTCGCATAACCCTCCCCAAGGCTCTTATATACGTACTACGTTCAGAAATATCTAGAGTTTTCCAGTTTTTTTGAGCTACGTGTGCATTTTCAACTTTCTTGTGAATTTCATCGTTACTCATGATATCATATGTAGCTATAACCTTGCCAGTTGCGGGATTGATTGTTTCGATTCTCTTATCAGACATCCTATGTTAATTAACGCACGAATCGGATGCTAATATAAATGCAGGCACTTAAAATATTTTATTTATTACTGATGTATCCCGCGGGCAGGATCTGCTCCAAAATAGCATGTCTTGCCATTTCGTTTGAGCCTGCGACTCTTCGGTTACCGCAAGTTGTATGCCTAATAGGCTGTTTCTCGTGGTCAGCTTTTGCACTAATAGCCAACGTCTACAGCCGAAAGCTCTACCAGGCTGAGCTACCGCGGGACAATTTTGGATGCTATGTTAATGCTATATAATTGTCACTAGGCAGCCGCAAGAATTATTCATCCGATACCGGATCAGTCCACTAACCGCTATTTTCATTTCAAAACAACAATAAGGTTTGTTTTTACATATTATCCAAATTCTACCAATAGGACTGCTCACGGAGATTTTGTAGCTAAATCTCAACTATCATATCTAATTCCACTGGGCTATCTAGAGGAAGACTATTTGTGCCAACAGAAACTCTTGTATGCTTTCCTATATCACCAAAAATATTTAAAATCAGATCTGATGCACCGTTCATTACTTCAGCATGTTTGGTAAAGCTCGATTCACAATTAATATAGCCAGTCACCTTTACAATTTTTTTTATATTCTCAAGCGTTCCCAGAGCTACGTTTAGATGACCCAAAGCATTGATAATGCAGATGTGCGCTGCTTTCTTTGCATCCTCTATTGAAACGTCTTTTCCGACTTTTCCTTTAAATCTAAGCTGGACAGGCTCCAAATCGAAGTCAAGTGGGATCTGTCCTGAAACAAAAGCAGCTTGTCCCATTATAATGACTTGAACATATGATCCCAATGGAGATATCTTACGAGGTAAATTTAAGCCCATAGAATTTAGTTTTTCTTCTATCATAATAAAATTAAAATTCAAATTTATTATTATTATTTATTTGCATATCCGATGACTATGCTAACTGCCTTCCTGAGGATAATTGAGACTGGTAGACCAATTGCCGATTGAATATGAAGGTTCACCAACCATCAATTCTAATTTTATTTTAGCAAATCTCGGAGAATAGTTTTATAGGGTGACCCGATAAAAATACTGGATGAAACATGCTAAAAAATTGTCCCAACAAAGACGTGAAGATAATCTTGTAGATAACCCTTCTCTACATGGCTCTGTAAGTTCTATGATAGGTAGAAACACTTTTTCCTTGACCTTTAATGCGGATGTTGCAAGTGCACTAGATATTGGACACAAGGAGTCTCTAAGCTATGAGGTCATGGGCAAGCAATTGATTATTCGCAAAATGGAATAGCCTCTTACATTCAACCCTTTTTTATTTCACAATATTCATAGTATCGCGGACATGGTAAGGAGTTATTCGTATGGTACTTCGTTCTCTGGATAAAACGACTTGCGATGAATTCACGAGTCAAACGAGTCAAGAAGGATAGTGCAGAATACAGCTTAACCTGCTATCAGATTATTCTGGTTCTAAACTTCTTTTTATTATTATAGCATGCTCTTCAAATTCTTATTCTAGCAAGGTCCGGAATTTCATAGAGATATCCTTAAGCTGATAATTAGCTATTAAAGAATTCACTAGTTTTGAGATATCTTGCGCAGAGATGTCAGAATTTTGCATCGACTCTATTGCCTTTAGTTTCCAATAAACTGTAGGGTTCTCCCTATGGTCAATTGGACGTCATACACTACCTTTCCTAAGCAAGAAAGAGAATACTTTCCTCGATTCCTTTTAATTTGGCCAGCAGCCATCAAGCCCGAAATCCTCGAGTAATTGTTTTGTAGTCAGATCCATTTTCCCAAACTGGAATATGGTTTCTCCCATTTAAAATGGCGATATTTCGCAAGGGAATGAGCGTTTTGTCATCCGAAATTTTCTTTAATACATATGCTATAGCTGGAATGCTTATCCGCTGTTGCTGCATGGTTATTATTACAATGATAGATTTTGGATATATAGACATTATAGGTTAAATGTCAGACTCATTAACTTCTGTGAGAAACTAGATAACAATAATTTCTTTTCTTTCATTTTTCGATTCCTTATCCCTGTCATGACTGAAGATGGAACTTTATGCAATCTAACAAGGGAAAAATTTGTGTTGTAACCAAATACCTTGAATCCTAAGTGTCCAATAGAGCAAGGTAGTCAGGGAATTGCAGATGGTCGTGATCCTAATATTAGGGCATATTAAAAAAAGTTAGTGAAACCAAATTCACGTGCAGATTACAATTCGTTAATCTATCTGGATTAGGTCAGCATACGCCATCATTAATATGCCTTACTGCGTTATCTAGTTATGTATCGACACATATGAATATAACAAAGAAAATTGGTTGGATACTGAAAAATATTTTTTCTAAGAAAAGAAAAAAGATAGAAAGATAGAAAGATAAACCCAGTACTCCTCAAATCAAATCAATCAATGTACATATCGGCAGAATCGAAGCGGTGAAATAACTGGTCCTATGTTGTTAAATAAATAATAGATTCCTGACTGATGCAGTTAAACTATTTTTGTTACAATACAACACAGACCTTGATACAGTTGATTGTAAACTTTACTACAAAGAAGATGGAGAAATTAAGTGGGACAGCTCTTCTCTTTTTTCGGTTAATAACAGAAAGTCAAGAAAAATGGTCTTCTCATGTATAAATGGCGCTCTGTATTTGCTTACTTTAATGGTCCAAATATCGAGTTATGTCCATTGAGAAATACGAAATTATATTGTCAGCCCCGGCTCTCTTCATGGCGGAGATGCTATTGACCTTCCACTCCTCTTCGTCTATCCAACCCCTCGTAGCAGCAGCCTTTATCATAGCGTACTCTCCCGAGACATTTTGAACCACCAAAGGGAAATCAATGCAGTCTCGTACCATGGTGATTATGTCTAAATAGAAGAGACTAGGTTTTACCATTACCATATCTGCACCTTCATGGATATCGGCATCTATTTCTCGAATAACCTGTCTGGGATTCGTGTATCCTATTTGATATGACGATTTGTCGATGGTTGTAAAGTTATGGATATGTTTGGAATATGCAGTCATTCTGAAAGGAGAGTACAAAGAGGAGGCATGTTTTGCAGAGTATGCCATTATTTTGGTGTTTCGGAACCCTCTGCTATCAAGTGAGGATCTAATTTGATGCACTTGACCATCCATCATCGAAGAAGGTGCTACCACATCTGCGCCAGCCTCTGCATGACTGACTGCAATTTTGGAAAGTAAAGCTAATGTTCTGTCGTTGTCTATATGATCTCGAGCATCTTTACGAGCTTTTGTTTCCAATCCACAATGACCAGACAAGTTATATTGGCATGTGCAGACATCTGTTATTACATTAACTAATTCTCCGAATTCTTTTTTGATTTTTCTGGCGGTATCCTGTACTACTCCGTGCTTCCCGAATGCAGAGGATGCTCTAATATCTCTTTTCCTAGGAATGCCGAATACAATTACTGAGGTTATTCCTAAGTCAATTATTCTTTGGACATGTGGAGTTAAACCCTTAAGGTCTATCTTGGCAAATCCTGGAATATCATTCTTTTGGACAAAAAGATCGTTGCCCGGTTCGGAAACGAAAATAGGAAAGATTAGATCTTTTTTTTGCAATTTTACGCTCTCAAATATTCGAGCATAACAGTCTCCCAACGAGCCAGCCGTCTGCCTTCCTTCCAAGCATATTAATTTGATGCTTAACCTATGAATACCTATTGAAAAGCTGAATTTGCCCCAGCTCTGACCCTATGCTATATATCATGAATAGAATGAATTGAGGTTAAATGCCGCCTTCCCAGAAGAGAATAACCGTTGGGATTCCCTCTTTTAATGAAGAGCTCAATATATCTAGGCTTCTTCAGTCTATCTTTAAGCTAAACGAATTAGATAGCAACGATGTAAACAATCAAAATAATTCTGATTATGAGGATGACGGTAGCGTCAGGAGCGAGACTACAGGGGAAAAGTCTTTTGAAATCACAGAAGTTATAATCTCGGATGACTCCTCAGATAACACCTGTCGCATCGTGGACGAGATTGCAGCGCAAAATCCCTCGTTGAGTGTCAAACTGATACATCATGATTGCAGAAGAGGAGTATCTGCTGCATGGAATGAAATTTTTAGAAACGCAACAGGCGATATAATTGTCTTGTACGATGCTGACATAATAATAGAGAAAAATACTACAGCATTTTTGGTTGGCTCTATAAGAGAAGGTATCGGATTGTGTGCTTCTAATTCAAAACCCCTTGTATCAAAAAAATCAACAATTACTAGGGCATCTGTGTTTATTGCTGATTGGCTTGGAACAGTACGGAAGAATGGATTATCGCAGTATACAGTTATGGGTAGGGCCTTATCGATTTCATCTGACATGGCAAAGAGAATTACAATACCAGAGGATGTGATTGCACTAGACCTCTACGTCCAATGCAAAGTACTTGAACAGGGTATGGGAGTTCACTACGATGATAATGCTGTTATTTATTTCAAACCCCCGGATAACATGTTCGATTTCAGCTCTCAGATTATTAGAGCGATGAAGGGCCACAAGCAGATTGAGCATCTTAGAAGAAGCAGTTGCAGTCGATTGTCTTTTAGAAGCGGTTTAGTCGCCACATTGAAAAGCATAGCAAAAGATCCCAAAGGAGCACTATGCCTTATCTCTTGTTATGCAGTTTTGCCATATTATGGCCAAAAGCTAACAGACGCTGACTCGTCGAAATGGTATATAGCAAAAAGCACAAAAACCCCAGGATTTGCATAACTTGATAAAATATTCCCTTATGAAGGGACAAATGGAGTATTTATAATACAATTGTAGAAGATTTTTGTTTCTTGTATCAACTATATTACATATTAGTATAAATACTCAGATTATGCACACTATGCAAGTTTGGCGTGTACAGCCTCGTTACTTCATGGCTATGTTTGTGTCCCCCATGAAAGTCTAGCATCATCTAACCTTACAATCGACGCATGGAAACAATCTTTCAATATTTCTGACATCTATTTTGTCGCCGCTACATTTTCGTCCGAAAGCATGCCTTATTTCCCAAACAAAGCCTATCATTATATCCTTGCTTCCTTTGCTGATCTTGGCAGCATGATGCAACACATACAGAAAGTTAATTTGGGCAAGTCATTATTCATTTTTAATCTTCAAGATTCTCTTTTCGAAAGAAGCACTAATAAGTTAAATTACATTTCAGTGTACTTTACAAGATATAAGCACAACGAGGCTGAGATAAGCGATTTTGCAAACGTACTCGCTAAAAGGGAAAGAGTGAAGAAGGCAAGTTTAGCGGATATGGAGTGCTTATCAACAGAACAATCAAAATTTGCATTCCCCTATACAGAAAATATTGTCGTGCTAGAATTAGAAGGGTACAAAACACATCAAAGCGATCTTAAATACTGCGATAAAACTAGCAGAGAAGTAGCGAGGAAGGGCATTTCCCTCAATAATCTTGTAAGTCTGTCTGTTTTAGAGAAATTAAAATAAAAAAATGCCGGAATAGAAACAGTAGTAAAAACTGCTGTGTTGAATGACTAGACAGTACCTTAATAATCGATGGGGCAGAATCGATTTAAGGACCTATTTTCATGAACATGTTATACATATGTGCTT
>JBPCNB010000480.1:0-6848 GCA_051001675.1 Nitrososphaeraceae archaeon
GTCTTTTACTATATCATTTCCCGCTTCTGTAGGGATTTGGACATAAAGAAAGAATCTCATCAGGATCTGTTGAAGGATGGAATCATTAAAAGATTTCTCTTGTTGCCTATGTCAACAGAAAAAAAATTCATAAGTGACCTAACAAATATACTATCAAGACTTGTCCTACTTTAAAGTCTTAATAAGTTGCAAAGTTCAGCATTATTTCAGGAAGTTAGTCTAAAATATTTTTTCTATAAAGCATTTAGAACTAATCAATAGTACCCATTGAGCAAGTACAAAGCCCCACACTACTAATTTTTAACGACAGGGATTTGAAAAGATTATCCTACCAATTCAAAATCAATATAAGTTCCCACATGTAGATCATGTCTTTGAGTAAATCCTGCTACTGTCTCCAATACATATTGAGAATCTGTATTTGGAGTATACAAAAGGCAAATAATAGCAGAGATACAAGGATGCATATTTTCTTTAATATATACCACTTCCACACTACTATCTACCCAAATGATGTCAATTGGAAATTTCATATCTTGCATCCAAAATGAATGTATATCAGATTGTTCAAAGACAAAGAGCATTGCATCATTATCATTTAACTGCCCTTTAACAGAGAGGCCTTTGGACATCAGTTCGCCTGTTACCGGCACATCTGCATACAATTCAAAGCCCTTTACTATGACTTTTGCTTTTAGATATCTGCTGTCACTTGGTGGAGCACCTTATATTGCATTTTGAACAAGATTTGTATTGTTATTATTAGTTTGAGCTACCGAAGCAGTTAGCATAGTAATACAGATAACAAGTAATAGTAGGCAGATGCTACCTAGAAGATGCACTTTGATAAATGCAGGACCTAACATTGTTTGCGTGTAATTCATTTATCCCTGAACAACTTGTTACATTAGCTTGCTAAGAATCCTTGCCGTGTCGTAGCTACCCAAAATTGACATCAAGACAGGTTTGGGGATCACGAAACGAACTACGAATGGTGAAAGCATTTGGTTAAGGGCTGCTATACTTTCAAGTGTATTCATGTGTATCCCAAAGAATACTTATATGCATTATCAGACCATGGAAAGAAAAGGCGTATAAAAACATGGGGACAATTGCAGAAGAGAATTGCAGCAATCTTTGATTTCTGGACATAATTGATGTTCCGGCTCGTGGCGCTCCTAAAAGAAAATGTGCATTTCTTTCTTGAGTTCTTACTAGGACATTATTTTTTTCCTTTCTACAATGTTGGTTCCTTTTTGACTATATAAAATGTCAGCTGTTATGGCAGGGATGATATTGAGCAGGGTAGAATGGATAAAATATTGCAAAATGATTATTTGATCCTATAGTAACGGTTGAATGCAGCTGAATCTATAGGAAATATGAAGAATTATCTTCTTAAAGGCTCTAATGCTAGGGAGAAGATGAATGAACAATGACATGTAAAGGTATTTGCCTTCGCCATAGAGCGCAAAAGCCAGTTGATTCTGGTAGATACGCTAGCGGTCAAAAACGTTGTCAGGTCTGTGAGATTTTCATAAAATGGGATATGTTATGGTGTCCATGTTGTGGATACAAATTAAGAACAAAACCGCGTAATTCAATATTTAAGAAAAGGTTTGTTGTAGTAAAAAAACATCAGGGCCCAATTCAGGTTCGTTATTAAGATTAATTCATTGAATCACTCATCTCTTGTATAAGCTTTGAGATTAAGGCTCTTCGTAAGATAATGGCAAAACAAAAAGGTGTCAGTAAAGTATATCAATAAACCTCTCATGACAATCGGTATGTCTCTGGAGTCCGTCAACTGATCATGATATAGGTAGCTTTTTCGTAAAATTAACCGGAGTCCATTTCCTACAGATGAGAATCTCAGTTCGAGCCCAATATCATTTGTGTGGTCTCTTGAGAATATGGAATTTACATACTCCAGTGGATAGAGTTCAAAGTTTTAATGCAAAATTCTACTATTATTATTTTCCGAATCTATTGCGACATGGCTGACAATATATAGTGAGTAAAAGCATAAAAGATGAGGAGATCTAGTATCCTTGTTGTGGAAGAATAAACAAAAGGGAAAGTCATTAGAGAGATTCTTTCATAATAACAAAAGTGTATTCGTTGTTATTCTCATTATAGTGGCATCTATTTCTTATATTCTCCTCTACCAATATTCAAATTCTATATCAGGCGAAATTGTCACTCTGGCAATTACTGATCTAAGGTCATATGCAAAGATTCAGTCTCACGCGATTTCTCACTCTCTAGCAAACAGTGTATCTGCTATCCTATCTAATTTACAAGTGCTCTCTAACGCTCCCTCTATACAAAATGGTAGTTTGAGTAGTCAATCGCTACTTGATGCAGCACAAAGTTCTACCAAAGGACTTACAGAAGGATATTATTGGCTTGATAAAGACGGGAAGGTAATAACGTATAGTCAGGTCAAAGAATTTCCTGATTACAGAGGTGAAGACCTTAGTTTTAGAGACTATTTCGTAATACCAAGAGATAAAAATATACCATATTTTAGTGGTGTTGTAAATTCAACTGACGAAGTTCAGCGAGTTTACATTTCTTATCCAATTATTGGAAATCGTATCAATAGTAGCGGTGGTAATGGTAACAATAGAAATAGTGCTACTGACAACAATTCTTCTGCTGCCTTGGCAAATAATAATAATGTATTTGAAGGCGTCATAATAGCAGCACTCCGGGCTGCTGATATTGGTAAATTTCTTCAAGCCGAGTTGCTCAAGGAATTCCCAAATACTGCTGGTCTGATTGACAAAAATGGTGTTATTTTATATTCTCAAAACCAGAGTTATATCGGGAAGAATTATTTTGGAGATGAATTTCAAACCATCATTCCTGTTACAATGAGAAATGATTTCAATGCTATAATAGAGCGTTCATTAGAAGGAAAGACAGGTCTAGAAGATATTTCAATCGAACAAGGCAATGCTTCTACCATAGCGTATAATCCCGTCATTGTTAATGGAGATCATATATGGACACTATACATTGTCTCACCTCACAAACTAGCGGAAAATGTTTATAATCTTGTAAATAAAGAATCAGTTCTCAGTATTATTATAGTAGGAATAATTGCGGCAATAGCAGGGGCACTATTTTTCATAATTACATCTTGGAACCGGACTCTTAGAAGAGCAGTTAATACTAGAACTCAGGAATTAAAAAATACAGTAGAGCAACTTTCACAAGCGAATGAGCAACTAAAAGTTCATGATAAGATGCAAAAAGAGTTTATCAACATTGCAAGCCATGAAATGAAGACGCCAACTCAGGCCATAATAGGATATTCGGATTTAATGCAAAAGCATCCAGAGAAAAGAGAAGAAATGTTAAAGGCAATTTGCCAGCAGACTTCAAAGGCTAACAAATGACATACTAGATGTTACCAGAATAGAAAGCCGGACACTTACACTAGACAAAGAGAAGTTCAATCTAAGTGATTTGATAGCAAATGTCGTAGAAGACCATAGAAGTCATATTGAAAAAGAAGGTAACAAGATAAAGTTATTGTATAATAATAAGTATGATACCGGCGGCTCTCCCACTGTAGAAGCAGATATAGATAGGATTACACAAGTTATTTCTAACATATTAGGTAATGCTATCAAATTTACGTCAAAGGAGGAAGGAGGAATAGTATCCGTTAGCATTGAAAAGAACCATAGTAATCAAGAGGAGGTTCTTGTTAACATTAGAGACACTGGAGAAGGTATACATCATGAAATATTACCTAGATTATTCACAAAGTTTGCTACGAGATCTTTCACGGGCACTGGATTAGGTCTATTTATTTCAAAAAGTATAATTGAAGCCCATGGCGGCAGAATGTGGGCTCAAAACAACACTGACGGACAAGGAGGAGGAGCAACATTTACTTTTACCCTCCCATTAAACAATCAGAAAAGCAGTCTTCGGCTAGACAATAACAAGAATGAGGAGGATAAGAAGTAGCATATTACGGTCATCGAAAAAAGACGAAAATCAAGATGAATGAAGAAAAGAAAATCTTAGTTGTAGAAGATGAGCCAGATAATGCTTCTATATTCGCTATGGGTTTAAAAGACGGTGGATTTGAAGTCGATACGTTTATCGATCCTCTATTAGCACTGTCTACCTTCAAGGAAGGTAAGAGATACAACCTACTAATTCTTCACATTAAAATGCCGGATATGAATGGCTTTGAATTATATGAACAAATAATGAAGATAGATAGTAAAGTTAAAGTCTGCTTTTTGACAGCATTTGGAGAAGGGTATACTGAAGAGTTCAAAAAAAGGTTTCCATCGTCCTCAGTCGGTGTCAGTTTTATTAGAAAACCTATTCGAGTGGATGATTTAGTGAAAAAAGTAAATGAGATGATATAGCAGTGGCAATGCTGACATTTTCGACGGATGAAGGAACCTTTAATAATAAAAATAATAGAAGTATGACCATTCTTCACAGAGTGAATTTACGGGACGACAAAGAGAAACTGTGAATATTACAACTGAAGAGAAAGGACTTTCTAAAGTAGTTCTGATTGTAGACGATGATCCTGATATGACTTCAGTCTTCAGTTTGGGTTTGCAGGACGCAGGTTTTGAGGTATATACATATAACGATCCATTAGAAGCATTATCGCAGTTCAGACCAAACTTCTTTGATCTCTTGCTTATAGATATCAATATGCCTAAATTGAATGGTATTGAACTATCTAGACGAGTATTAGACTTGGATGCCAATGTTAAGATTTGTTTTGTTACTGCAGGAGAAGCAAACATAGAGGTATTAAGAGAACTATATCCAACCAGAAGTATAGGATGTTATATCAAAAAGCCTATTACAATAGATCAGTTAGTTATAAGAGTAAGAGCAGAATTAGAGTAAGAAGTGAAAGGAGTATGTGCGGTATTCAAGTTACTTATCTAAAATTAAAGATCGTTTTATGTTACTACCTTTCTTAGAACAAACTCCAAATTTTCCCCTAAGAAGATTTGTCAAGGGGACTTTATTACACCTAAGAGCGGCTCTCCATTTAACGATTAAATCTATAGCTAAAGAGGTTCCACTACTTCCTAATTGCAGAACAATTCCTACAAAATTTAATCCTACAAGCATACTCTTACCGGATCACTAATAGCTTCAAGAATCGAGCAGGTCCAGAAGCAAGCAAATAAAAGGATGTCATTCAAGAAAGTCAAAAAGGATTTAAAAGATATCATTCCTATATTAGCGCAAGTATCGGCGGGGGGCACTATATTTGAAGAAAGTTCACTTGATATTCTATAACTAAAGCCTGTTGATACTTGATACTTGCATTGAAGCTTAAACCTACGAATTTATTGGAACATACGTCTGCAACTTCTTCAATATACCCATCCACAAATGATAGGGCGAATTCCTCAATTTTGAAAATTTAAAAATGCAATTTTTTTCGTGTCTAAGACTAAAGTGTGCCACTTTAAATGTGTTTTACGAATTCTCCTTATTCCATAGATACCGTGTTATATAACTATAATGTTATATAACAACTCATGATTCCCAGTGGCCCAAAGGCAATCAGTTGATGAATAAGGTTAAGGAATCGAGCGGATCCAGACGCAAGCAAAAAAATGATTCAGTCAAAAACGCTTATATAAAATCATTCGCTGGTCTTAGCGCAAGTGGACGGGGGAGCACTGGCTCTTCAATTAACGATATTAATAGCTAAAGTAGCTCCACTTCCCTCTAAAGGTTAATTTCAAAAGAAGGAGGGAGCAGAACGTCTCCGTACATTTATTATGCATTACAGTTATATCTTTCAGGCCTGTCACTGCGAAAGGCATCACAATGACTATCCTACTTTATTAGAAGAAATCATGTTTCCATATGGAATTAGATTCAGCGTTACAGACCAGAAAAAAATATTCAAAAAGAAGAGAATCAGAATATCTGAATTCGTTGTAGATGAAACTAGTTAAAGCAGGCAATGAATACGTATTGCTATGGATTGCAATTGAACGGTGAGATAAGATAATCCTTGGTATTTGTATTTCAATAGAAAGAAACATGCTTGTTGTAGAGCAATTCCTTCAATTAATTAATTAATTAATTAATTAGAAAATACGGAACATATAGTATATCGACTGAATTTAGTACTTGGTATCCTCGAGCATGCAGATTCTCAAATATAATACATCACATTCATTCTCCTATGAGAAAGGTTATCGAAAGAAGAATTCATTATATAAATGACAGGACTGAAGGGTTTGATGATTATTTTCCATGTACGAAAGAGTGATGTAAATTATAACTTATAACAATTTGGCTTAATCTGTTTGTTGATATGCATAACAAAGAAATTGAAAAAAAGAATGTGGTTAAGTGAACAGAGGCCCTAAGAGGGACTAAATACTTTGATCGACTCCTTGTCTGTTAAATAACAGTTCACCTAGGTTCCATTTCAAATAAGAAGGTACGGATTTAATATGTTGTCCTTGTGTGTGCCCTTTGTTAGGTAGACCATCATTATCGCCATCATTTACCATCTCAATAACTTCTACCCTATCAATGAATGTAGCCCCGTCTCCCTTCATGTATAACTCATAGCTTATTATATGGTTTTTACTTCTATGTGAAAGGTATAGATAGGGAGATAATTTTTTATGAAGGGGCATTTTTTCTTTGTGTTTATAATTGGATCTCTCTAACCTATTCAACAACTCATAATACGTATCAAAGAATGAAACAGCATCCTTGATAAATCCTTTCACGTCAAATATCTCTTTTTGATGGATTCCATAAGATTTATCGTCCCATTTTAGATAATAGTTACCAATTTCTATTTTTGGCTT
>JBPCNB010000481.1:0-1538 GCA_051001675.1 Nitrososphaeraceae archaeon
CCAGACCTCATATTCATATGTCTGAACAGATTCTTATCCCTACTGAGGGAAAGGGGACAGTTGTCTTTGTGGAAAAAATGGATGTCAGTGACCAAAGAGGGAGTACAAGAATACTAAACAAGGAATATGAAATCAAGAAAGGAGATATAGTTCGCGTTCCAGCAGGACTAATACATTGGCACGGGGCAGTGAAAGGTGAGGATTTTTCACATATTGCAATAAGAAAGAAAACCAATATAGAAAATATCTGGCTATAACTGAGGATGGAAGAAGCGAATCAGATAATCCGTACATACATACACAAAGTAGTTTCTGAATATTACTATATATGAGAAATTATTGAAGCTAATCGAGAAAAAAAATACGAGGACTTGTAAGGGAATATGCATTCGTGACAAAACACAAAAGCCCAGCAACTGGTCGTTATACTAACGGTCACAAACGATGGCCGCCATTCGAGATATTTGGTCAGATGACCAAGTTTGGTGTCAATTCTGTAAGTAAAGGGTGAAAAAACAAAACCTCGTGTTTTACATATTAAAAGCTAAATGAGAGCAAGATACAGGAAATTTACAGACCCACAATGTCAAGGTGATAGAGATGAAAAGTGAATGTTTTCTTTATGATAAATAATATTACCTGATAGTAGTTCACTTGTGATAATTGATTGTAGTATCATCAGGTTTTCTTTAGGGGTAAAAGAAAATGCTTATCAATTTCCTCTATATTTAGTATAAACACAATGCTGCAAATATCTGATGTCAAGTATGCAATGCAATTTAACGATCGTTGTAAGAGGGGACAACATGTAATAGTTTTAAAGATGATTGCTGACTTTTACAACAGTAATATAGGAATGGTGAAGGGCTTCAAGGGATACCTTTTAAGGGAAAGTTTGGAGGATCCACCATTTATAGTTAACATAACATTCTGGGATGCAAAGGAAGATATGGATTCTTATTACAATGGCGTGAATTACTCGGAATTTCTAGAAAAAATAAAACCTTTGCTTGAACAATTACCAGAAAAAAATGAACACCGCATATTAGATTTTAGATTGTCTTGATGAAAAAGAGATTAATACTACACTAAAATTCTTTCAGCGATTTCCACAGATTGCCCATATTCGGACATTTATCTCAAACATAGATAAGGCCAAATTTATCTAAATATTGCAGTAACCACTTAACAGTATTCAAGACATAATAATCAAAAATTTAGGGTCGTACTAACAGATCTATTTATTACCTTCCAGTTAAGTATCCATCTACCAGAAATATTCTTTAAAAGATTTACAATAATTTATGTATATAATTAAATTATTTTGGGTGAGCAAATCCAAATAAACCATTTATACTCAGTATGTATATTAATCATGAAAGATTGTCCTATCGTGTAAGCGGAAATGGAGATGATTTGAAAAAGCAGCCACGATTTAATCCTCTCGCAGAAGAACCAATTCCGCGTTGGTATGAAATCTATAAGCGAGTTAAGCTACTTCCATGGTGGATCAGATATAATGTAGGAATAGCCAGAGA
>JBPCNB010000482.1:0-1639 GCA_051001675.1 Nitrososphaeraceae archaeon
TCGAATAATCCCCTGGACCGACAGGGGTGGTTTCTTGATAAGGACGTTTATCATTTACAATGACTTGGATTTTACAATTGGTTTGAGCATTATCATTAGATGTTCCCGATATTTCGAGACTAGACCCCGCGGGAACAGCTTCGCCTTTAGAAGGTGATACGATGTTTACAAATGCATAAGCAAATTGAAGTAGCCCTGCACTAGCAGCTATAGATAGCGCGAGGGTTACAACCACTATGCCTGTTATTACACGCTTCATACGGTGATCTCTCGGTTATGGAGGGATATTTTAATTATTCTATGCTTGTTAGGCCAACGGTGAATATGACGATGTTTTAGTTAAGATGTTCTTATACAAGTGCTCATATCGATGACAACTGCCGATAATAGGCACAATTATTGTATGAAATTTTTTCGACTAAACTCTATAATTCATAAATTATTTTCTATGATGCTCACTGTGCTTTATACCTGTCATTTGATCATGGCACATAAGAACAATAGACAATCAGGTCGCATCCATATTGTATTTTGTTCTCCTACCACTAAGAATTTGGCTATCCCTGTTACTGTCCTAGTTCCAATAAATATGCAAATTCAGAATGCATAAATTTGCGCCTGGACTCACCGTAGATATCATATACCCTAGTAGATGTTAATGACAGACAACCTACACCTGCTGTTACAACTCAAGCGCTCACCACCACTCAACCGTCAATACCAATAACAGCGACAACCACGATATCTCCTGAAACAAGCAGAACACCAGCACCAATACCGGCATCACCATTATTCCAGCTCTCGCTGAGTCAACAAATCCTGAACAACAAGTTCAAGCAATGCCTCCCGAAATCGCCTCTGAACAGCAGCCTTCAAATAGTGAAGATCAAGTCGCTAACCCACCACAATAGGGTAGTCGCGAAGGAGGTTCATCTATTGGGGATGTTTCCCAAACAGTGGTACTGGCAGGAACTAATACGCATTTTTTTGCATACATTCTGCCAATTGCCAAGTTTCCATTGATGACTATGTTCTATTAAATACAAGTGTTGTCCACATCATGTTAACATGGAACATCTTGAATCAAACCAGTTTGATAAGTTATTGTCTTCAGAAGAAAAAGCTTTAGTCATGTTTTATGCAGACTGGTGTCCTTTTTGTCAAAGATTCAAACCAATCTTCGAGTCTGCTACTATCACAAAGTCTGGAGGCAATGGTTACAAATTCTATGAATCCAAGGTTAATGATGACGAAAATCCACTATGGGATAGATTCTCGATTAATGCCGTTCCTACACTACTTGCTTTTGATAAAGGAAAAATCGTTTCAAGAAGAGATGCTAAAATGGGTGTCGGTCTTAACCAGTCAGATCTTGATTCTCTGTTAAAAGAGATTTGAGAAAATAAGAGGAGAAAGCTTGTTTCCTCCCAGCATATCAACTTGTTATACAAGATCTTGAATCATGTTGAGGGCCCAGAGCGTCAACATGCCGCAGGGTAGGGCCTTAGACTCAACGCACTAACTCTACACTGCATTGTTTCCTGTTTGCTAGATATAAAATACGTAAGGAGTAAGGTACTTGGCACAAACATTTGCTACACCAGGATCAACATTTACAGAGCAAAGAAGATAACCAGAC
>JBPCNB010000483.1:0-1015 GCA_051001675.1 Nitrososphaeraceae archaeon
TGTTTCTTATCTTCTTACTGGATACACTCCTGTTAGTACAAAAAATAATATCGATACTGGCTCGCTTAATAGGTAACGCTAACATTCTTGCGAGCTCAAAAGTGAGCTTACTTTCAATTCTAAGAAGGCTGATTAGAACGAGAATTGAATTATTTTAAAGTCAGAAGACAGGAGATAATTGGAAACGAGAATGAGATGAACATGTGCATGGAAGATGGTCTTTCCTCTCTTAACGCATTTCGAAAGATTCTGAAACAATTGTATTTAAAATTTTTTTTTGTATTTTCATCAAGTAAATTACTCTCTACATCACACATGCCACCTGCAGATTAACTTTAACTTCTGACGCTTTGATTGGGTGTATATTCAAAAACATAAACAGATGAGAGTGAGCCCTTGCTCCACCTAGCATCCCAATAGAGGCACTAATTATCGCAACGGGTTTTTCATCAAAAGGATTGTTGTCGTATGGATTTGATGCATATTCAATGGTATTCTTAAAAATGATATGATGTGTTCACTGAGATAGTGAGTTACCAATTATACCTCGAGACGCATTTTTTGCTATCTCTACCGCGTCGTAAGTTGCGTTTTCCATTATAGATGTAATACCTAGTTTGTCGGCGCCCTTTTTGACTCCTCCAAAAAATGTATCCCATCCTAGGCCGATTATAGCTAAGAAAAAAATGATGACTATTATCCATACAATGAGACCCATCGTATAAAGTTATGTACGGTCTATAGGTCATTTAACGATTGTGCAAATCTTTCCTCCTCACTTGTTACAGTGTAGTCGTAGTGTATGTAGGACTAGCAGGGATGATAAAGAACCGATTGGAGTGAGGAACAAACAGTCATCCAATTTGTGTGTAGTGCTTGCAGAGAGGTACCAATATATGCACTAATCCTGTCTACAGAATTTGTGTACCATATAATCAAAAGCCCAGGACATGTGAAGTGACCTAAATGACGCCTATCTGAGAGATGTTCTTCTCATTTGTTGTATACCTGATCC
>JBPCNB010000484.1:0-3585 GCA_051001675.1 Nitrososphaeraceae archaeon
ATTGTGTTCTTTAATCATATTCAGTATGCTTTTATTATTATGGGCAGTCATTTCCCCATCTCGTATCGATATTTTCCATCTAGTGGCTGCTGAATAATGACGACAAGGACTGAAAAAAACTCTCTGAATATGCTGTACATCCGAGAGAAGATCTTAAAGATGCGTTACTACGAGATTATGTAGACAAAGATGATTCCTCCAAAAAACAGCAAGAAACAGTTCCTAGCGTTGTGGAAGAATGGGATTACCTACTGGAGCAAATATATTTTATTTTCAATTGGTGTTTCACTTTTCAGTTATGAGCTTTCTTAAGCTGTTTAGTAATATATCCATAATATATAAAAATCCTCTATTCGAGTTAATCATCTTAAGCTTAAACTTATTTAAACTAGTAAACGTATACTCTTAGTTAGTCGGAGTTTCAACGATACACAAATAATATCTAACGATTAACGGATGGGCTTGTTTTCAAAGTAAGTGTAAAAAATATGCGAAATTTAGTTATGTTTAATTGATATGTAACGATTCTCTAGTCGAAACGAATCATTAGAAGCTTTTTAAGCCATTAGCATTTACTTACTTATTTTAACAACTAGGAAGCTCTTAATTTGCTTGATTTCTTCTTAGTTTTTTGCTCCTATAATCAGAACGTTTGGATATCAAATGGAAATCAAGTTATTTGTGAGAAATATTATTGAACATCTGCAAAAGAAGGCTGTTATTTTCTCACCGTCTCAGGTGATTTCAGAAATTGCAGTTACTGTTCATTTCTAACGATATCTCCCACTCGTCAACTTCGAAATTCAGAACAAAGGGCGTTTTATGTTAGAAGTTTCTTATTTTATCTTCAAATAGAATAGAATACACTAAACAATATTCATTAATTTAATATATTCGACTCGGAAAAGTTTGACTCTACGCATGTTGGGAGGAGAAACCTAGAATTACAACAAACAATATATCCTTACTAAACTGGGATCAGATAATCAAAGCAAAAAAAGGCGTTAGAGCTAGGGATAAAATGCTATGTGGAAATGTAATTGCAGAGTACAATGACAATATCATAATAATACACGGGGAATTTGTTTGTCATGAGCATATGATACCAAAATCGACAGTGGAGTACTATGATGGAAAAGAGATTCATCTGAATATACCCTATAGTATGTTATCTCGGTTTAATTTCTGAACTACTGGAGCTGAGCAATAAAATAATAATAGCAAGCTAGACCCATACTCATCAGACCGCAAGGTTTTGTACTTTATTCCTTGGGTTGTGTATCATTTATCATTTCAATTATTTTTTGTAAATGCCTTCTCAGGAAAATGGTCTGAAGTTTGTTATCTGATGGAGATGTGGCTTACTGCCATCCATAGGGGATGCCAAAAATAACCGCAAAGTTTGTCATAACTCGGTTTCTGACCCTAAGGTTCCATTCTCAAGTTAAGATAACCTTATAGGCATTGGTTATGTTGAATTGATTCTGGAAAAGAAATAACCAAAGACTGCGATAGTTATAGTGCTTATAAACAAAAATTGACAACTGTATCAAAAATCATGTCTGGGAATGCCGGTACATTGGAGTCTGCATGGTTTGACATTCATTTAACATTTTAATAAACCGTCTCTGTTATTATATCGATAACTAGTTTATACTACTTTGAAGTATTGCAATAACTATACTTTTGATCCCTTATATACTTATAATCTATACTTTATATTCCAATAGCTATATGCAAAAAATCACCCCATGTTTGTGGTTCGATGATAAAGCTGAGGAGGCAGCGAAGTTTTATGCCTCCATTTTTAAAAACTCAAAGATTGGCGACGTTACCCGCTATGGAAAAGAAGGGTACGAGATTCACGGAAGGGAGGCTGGCTCGGTGTTGACTGTGGATTTCGAAATCGAAGGTCAAAAATTTGTAGCCCTCAACGGTGGTCCTATTTTCAAATTCAACGAAGCCATTTCGTTCCAAGTGCATTGTGAGACACAAAAGGAAGTGGACTATTATTGGGAGAAGCTTTCCGAGGGCGGTGATGAACAGGCGCAGCAATGTGGTTGGCTCAAGGACAAATACGGAGTCTCGTGGCAAATTGTTCCCATCGTTTTGGGCAAGATGTTGCAAGACAAGGATGCTAAGAAATCGGAAAGAGTCATGAAGGCATTGCTTCAAATGCGCAAGCTCGACATAATGATTTTGAGATAAGCGTATGAAGAAAAATAACTATGAGGTGTCACCCTCACCTACCAGTTCCATTCACATGCTATAGTTGCAAGTTTCTGCAAATTTAAGAAGGAGTTTGTGTGATTTTTGATTGTTCCCGTGTTGTGACTTTGCTTATCTCTTCGCTTATGGATACTACCGAATGCATTTGCGTTGATCGTACTTCCCGTCAACCTTAGACCAATAACGTATCCTCCTTCCGTTATAGTTACCCAAGGGAAACACATACTAAGTAGCGTCTAGCGCACTTTGGATACGGTAATTTGGGCATACTTTCCAGCTGTTGTCTCCCTTCTAAGTTTATTGTCAATCGCTCTAATGATCCACTCCTGAGGACACGCCAGCTTTATGGGGAAAAACACGTTGGCTTCTTGAACTCCATCGAATGATTCGATGCGCGCTCGGATGTCTTCGATTTTGAAAACGTCGTCGATTGCTAGGTTCACTCCAATTGCATCCACTTGGTTAGCTAAGTTGAAGGATAAAATAATATTATCATGTAACTCGCCAAGGATTCTTTCTAGCAATTTAGGATAGAATTGCCTATCTGCTGTTACAGAAAGAAAGAATACTATCTGTCCCTTCATTGCAGAAGGATTTACGTTAATTGAAAATTCAAGCACACGGTTTTTCGTCATCTTCTCCATCCTTTTTCTGATTGTTTTGGGGGAGATTGAAATCGCCTTTGCGATATCGACTACTTCTATCCTCGGTTTCTTGACGAGTTCTTTTATTATGGCATAATCGGTCTTGGTAAGAATTGTTAGGCACTTCGTGATTGCGACTCTCAATAAGGCCGACAATTGCGGGTCGTAGCGAATCTAATAGCATTTGTATTTTATCTTCATCTTCCTCTTTAACACATATACCTAATCCTATAACCCCGCCTAGCACTTCGAATTGGTATCCTATGACACCAACCAAATTAATTCTTTCAAGAAGCTCTTTGTTCAGCTTGCTCTTTCTGAGTGCGATAACATATGTTCCACTGTATCCAAATATTGACGGATTTATGACTGTGATGAATCTATCAATGACGCCATAAGAAAGCATCTTGTCTACTCTTGACTTGACGCTCTTTGTCGTCAGGCCGATGGCTACACTAATACTCCTGAAAGAGAATCTACCATTTCTCGCTAACATGTTTAGAATTTTTAGGTCAGTATTATCCAGATTAGCTCTTATCAAGGCTCCAAGATTATAATCGAATAGGGAATTGTCGCATATTAAGTGATCTTGCTATGCCCATAATGGGAATGAGAATTGCTTTTCGTATGGAGGTTCTGCGACTTATAACGGCAAGATGAAGAACAATGCGAAGGGCTTCATTTGCATCAGTTTGTAAAACCTCTTAGTACA
>JBPCNB010000485.1:0-3959 GCA_051001675.1 Nitrososphaeraceae archaeon
ATGGTGATGGGAAAGATGATGATGATGGAAGCAAAGACACAGATGACGATAACTCCGACATAGATATCGATCAAGAAATCGATCAAAGCAATGAATGTAGTGGAGGCGCAAACTGTAGTAATGAGGGCGCAAATGAAGCTAATGTATTGGGGTATCCTTCAATTTCAGACGACGAAGAATTTGGTTCTGACATAGACATTGGTCAGAGCATTGAGCAGAGTAGTACTTGTGGCGGTGGAGCTACATGCAGCAATCAAGCAAGTAACGTGGCTAACATAGGCTAGAAGCTACGCCATGAAGAAAGTTACTATCTTAAAGTACTGCCGCCTTCCTCTATGAATAGCTGTTCATATGACGTCCCCTTTCTAACTAATTTAAAGTCTCCATCACAGGTCTTCATCACTATAGGTGGTTTCGTTTGACAATGAAAAGGCATATTGAAGACAATAGAATAGGCTCCTACATTATAAAAAGAAACGTATCTACCAATGTCCGCCTCATCAAGGGTCGATATCTTAGATAATGGAAATACATCATATGTGTCGCATAGCCGACCAGCTAGATGTATGTTCTTTGAAGCTGCCTGTTTTATTGTCGTGTTTTGTTTATTTTTGATTATCGGAACGATTTCTTGTGGATATTCTTGTTTCAAAAGTGCTGCATCTAACAATAAATGATAACCTGCGTCGACTATGACAATTTTATGATCATTGTATTCTTTCGTATTTACTATCTTAGAGATTAAGATCGATGACTCTGCTACAAGGAATCTTCCACTTTCAACCATCAATTCAAATTTACCATGGGCGTCGCTTAAATGATTCAATCTATCTATATATCTCTCTGTCATTTGTGCTGGAGATGGTACCGGATTATTGTAGAACACTGGAGTTCCACCTCCTATGTCGAACGTATTAATCATAAAATTTGGATGTTCCTTTTTCATCTTTGTGATAAAAGCATCCATTTTGTCAAGTGCATGGGTATAGCATGAGAAATCAGTAATTTGCGATCCTAAATGAAAATGAAAACCCTCAAACCTGAGCAAATTATTCCCAATTAAATGTTTAACCATTTTTGTTGCACTGTCAATTGTTCCACCATTGAACGGTACCCCAAATTTTCCATTTCTATAAGATGCACGAACCTCTGCCTTTACTCCTACCTCAGGGTTGATTCGAATTAAAGTAAGTGGTTTGACATTTACTTTGTCAGCAGCTCGGGCCAGATTTGTCATTCCGTTGAATGAACTGACAACAACTCTTTTCACACCGGTTTGCAAGACCTCTAGATATTCTTCATACTCCTCTGTGACACTAGTGTAAATAATGCTCTCAGATTCTGCATTACAGTTTTTTGCAAAACGAAGTTCACCAATTGAGGTCAAATCAAATGCAATACCGTCTTTTATGAACGCACGTAAAATAGCTGGAGTAAAGTTAGCTTTGATAGAATATGCAATTTTCAATGGCCCATTAAACTTTGCATATGCATTGTAGAGCTCTTTGACTTTTAAGTGCAACGTATCTTCATCAACTAGATAAAGCGGTGTTCCGTATTGAGATACCATTTTGCTTATATGATTTGGTTTTACAAAGCGATTGAAAGTTGATGTTTCTAAATTTAGATTTTCTGTTAACTGGATCTGAGAATTTTCCACCAATTTCTTTTTGTTATCTTAACTTCTAAAAGAATAATACCTTAAAAACATTGCCCTATGAAATCTGGCCGGTCCTAGAAATGCTAAATTTTTATTTTCAAAGAAATAACTAGAATAAAAATCAAGAAACTATTTCCAATGTATTCAAAATAAAAATTGTTTGTTCCTGCCGGTCTCCTCATCTATAATAGGGAACTGTAACCTTCTCTCCTGGTTTACCTTCTCTTTGAGTCTTAATCTTCTTTACAGCTTCTTCAAAGTGTCTCATCATTACATGGGCCTCAGAAGCATGCTTTGCTGCTTCTTCTGGTGTAGGATATTTTGCTAAGTATTCATGTAAAACAAGTGAGACTGCGGTATTTGCTACTGAGCTCGTATCGGCACCACTAAAGCCTTCAGTCAGTTCAGCGACTTTTACAAAGTCTACATCAGGACCGATTGGTTTGTCTTTCGAATGAATTTCCAGGATCTTTTGCCTTGCAGCCTTGTCTGGCATAGGAACAAATACAATCTTGTCAAATCGTCCGGGTCTCAATAATGCTGGGTCAATCATGTCTGCTCTATTCGTGGCTGCGATAACTACCACTCCAGACAATGCTTGAATACCATCCAACTCCGTGAGCAATTGTGAGACAACACGCTCCGTAACCATACTATCCCCTCCCATACCTCTAGTTGGAGCAATAGAATCAATTTCATCAAAAAATACTACACATGGTGCTGCCTGTCGTGCTCTTCTGAATATTTCTCTAATACCTCGTTCCGATTCCCCCACCCATTTAGATAATAATTCCGGTCCTCTTACGCTAATGAAATTGGCCTCAGATTCTGTAGCTACAGCTTTTGCTAATAGTGTCTTGCCGGTACCTGATGGGCCATGCATTAGCAGACCTTTTGGCATTGAATGTCCTAATTTTGTATATAAATCTGGATACCGTAAAGGCCATTCTACTGCCTCTTGCAGTTCGCGCTTGACTTCTTCTAATCCACCTATCGCTGCCCAGGGGATATCGGGAGATTCCAGATACACTTCTCTCATAGCAGAGGGCATTACTTCTTTTACAGCATTCTCAAAATCGTTCATTGTAACCACAAGCTTATTCAATACTTCTGGAGCCAGCTTCTCGTCTTCCAAGTTAAGTTCAGGTAGCAATCTTCTCAAGCACTTCATTGCAGCTTCTTTACACAAGTATTCGAGATCAGCACCTACGAAACCATGAGTTACTGCAGCAACCTTATCCTGATCTACATCAGTATCCAATGGCATATTACGTGTATGTATTTGTAGTATCTCTAATCTTCCTCGTTTATCAGGAACTTTAATCTCTATTTCCCTGTCAAATCTACCAGGACGTCTTAATGCTGGATCAAGTGCATTTGGTCTATTAGTTGCAGCAATTACAATGACTTTGCCTCTCGCTTCTAAACCATCCATTAGTGACAATAATTGTGAAACAACTCTTCTTTCGACTTCGCCTGTTACTTCTTCCCGCTTTGGAGCAATCGAATCAATTTCATCAATAAATATTATAGACGGTGCCTTCTCCTTTGCTTCCTTAAATATTTCTCTTAACCGTGCTTCTGATTCACCATAGAACTTGCTCATTATTTCAGGTCCTGAGATACTGATAAAGTGGGCATTACTCTCGTTAGCTACAGCTTTTGCCAACAGTGTCTTTCCTGTTCCAGGAGGGCCATAGAGCAGTACCCCCTTAGGTGCTTCAATACCTAATTTTTCAAATATCTCTGGGTGTCTCAGTGGAAGTTCGATCATTTCACGGACTTTTTGAATTTCATCTTTGAGACCTCCAATGTCCTCATATGTGACTTGCGGAACTCCTCTTAATGTTTCACCTTTTTCGGCGATATGGAATATTGTCTTCTGTGTCACTAATATTGCATCGGCAACCGGAGTTACGCCAATAACTTGGAATGTAAGCCTACCGCCAAAATATGGAACCATAACATTATCGCCCTTAATAAGGGGTACACTTTCAAGAGCATCAGCAAGGTATCGTTCATCAATAGGAGGTATTGCCTCTAAAGGAGCAACTATAACCTTTTCAGCAGGAACAGCTTTTATCTTCCTTACTACAACAGTATCTCCTATAGCAACACCTGCATTATTTCTTACAAGGCCATCAACTCGAATTATACCCTTTCCTTCATCGGATGGATAAAGTGGTAAGCATTTAGCAACTGTTCTACGTTTACCTCTAATTTCAATAACATCTCCCGTAGATGCACTTAAGGAATCCATAGAATCATAGTCAATTCGAGCTACTCCCCGACCTACATC
>JBPCNB010000486.1:0-3232 GCA_051001675.1 Nitrososphaeraceae archaeon
GTTTAACGCCAGACGAGCTGGTTCAGGCTGTCATGCTTCCACAATATCTAAGAGATCACCCTTGGTTGCAGGAAAGATACGGTCAGTTTCGTGGTCTATTAGGGGGATTTATTCCGGGCTTGTTGGTTGGAATACCGGCGACGCTACTTGGTTCAACCCTGTTCCACCCGAAGAGAGGGGCAATAAAATTGTTCAGTCTGTACTGGTTACTTCCACTGTGCCATCGTAAGCATTTATTTTGATATTTTCTTTAGAAACACCAGGCATTTCTATACTTATATCGCTGATGCGGAGAGAGAAAATAAAACTAAACTTGTTGAAGTATGGAATAACATCAAGCAGGATAAACAAGAACACTTGGACATGCTAAAGAACTGTTTAGAGAATGAAGTAGAAAAAGGAGAACTGAACAAGTAAGCTAATATTCCTATTTTTCCTCAAGTTCGGTGGTCGACTATACGAATGTATTCCATTGGTCCCTCTAAATCATTCTACGCTAGAGCAGAAATAAAAAACACTACAGGTCAATTATAGGTAATAGTACAAGCCTTTCCATCCAAATTACTGTTACAAGACATAATTTTGGGCCTTCGTAATAAGATAATGGACAAACATTAGTTCTCTAGTCAAATGCAATTGAAGTTTAGCCACTCCCGGCGCTCAACTCGCGTAGTCATACGATTAAATCTATATTTTGGGCATTAGAAAGTAAAGGTAAACATACTTATGATATACTAATCGCACCCTTCTTAACGCCAAGGAACTGTAGTATTTGGAATTCAGCATATTGAACAATGATTATTCTTTGTGGATACTTTTTGGCCTTTTTGTCGGAGTTGCACTAGCTGTTGACCTCGGTTTAATAGGCAAGATAAAATCCTTAATCAAAAAAGGTAGGGACAAACCAAGACATAATGAGGACAAACAGCCGCTGCAACAAACAACACTCGTAACAGCTCCACAGCCATTCAAACAAGCTCTCATCTGGACCATGGTGTGGATATCTCTTGCAGGAATATTCACCGGGTTAATTTTTGTAGGTATGGGGAATGACAAAATGCTCGAATTTGTGACGGGATATACGCTTGAAAAGTCTCTGAGTGTTGATAACATGTTTGTGTTTTTGCTCATATTCTCTTCGCTTGGCATCCCTCATGCTCACCAGCACAAGGTGCTATCAGTTGGCATTATAAGCGCCATAGCTATGAGAATACCATTAATCCTAGTTGGGGTATCTTTACTTGAAAGCTTCCACTGGATAATTTACATTTTTGGTAGTCTGTTGCTTTTCACAGCTATCCGAATGCTTGTCCAGAAGAAGGAAAAGAAGATAGAAATTGAGAAGAACATCGCAGTAAGGATACTAAGAAAGGTGGTTCCGTTAAGTTTGGAATTAAAACAAGACAAATTTTTCACACGTATAAACGGGATTTTGTATGCCACACCAATGCTTGTTGCGCTAGTAATTGTGGAGATGACGGACTTGGTGTTTGCAGTAGATTCGATACCTGCTGTCCTAGCCATAACCTCAGACCCATTCATAGTAATAACCTCGAATGTATTTGCTATATTGGGCCTTAGAAGTCTCTACTTCCTCCTTGCAGGTATGATGGACAAGTTCTATTATTTGAAACCCGGGCTGATAGCTTTACTTTTCTTCATAAGCTTCAAGATGATGGTCTCAGAGTTTTACAAGATTCCAATAGGGGCATCACTTGCCGTGATATTTGGGATACTCGGTACTGCAATGATATTGTCTTTGGTAAAAACTCGACAGATACGTAATTGAAACATGTATTATAAAACTATTTCAAACCTCTGAATGTGGAGCAAAATATACCGATTTAGTACCATAAGCGAGCCTTTAGAATAGCCATTTTTATAAACGAGAGCCTTTAGAAGACCCTGATTTCCGTAACAAGAAATGAAGCAATAGGATTTTCATATCTAACGAATCCCAATTTTAATGCAAATTGGTTGCTTGCAAAGTACTTCTGGGGGTTCTTTGGACATACCATAGTTTACTTCACTTTGTTCTCTTTTCTGGGAGCGGCATATTACTACATTACCTGCTATGCAAAAAAAACCGTAACTTATGATAGAGGGGCGTACAGATCATGGGCTTTCTATTTCATATTTACCATACTGGTATTTTCTCATCATCTCTATTTGGATAAGCCCAATCCAGCATGGTTAGAAACAATTGCCCAGATAGCTAGCTTTGGTATAGTTTTTCCTTCGGGGAACCATAATGACCACTTTAATGTACGTTCCGATCACGCATAAAATGGAATATCTCTTCAGTGTACATGATAGGAATTACCGGTTGGGCTTTTGGTGGATTTGCAGGAGTTGACACATACATTTTGTAACATTGATGGGTAGCGATGCTTTTGGTCTTGGCTTAATTTATTCAATAGTCCCGGCTATAACCAAGAAAAATCTGGGACAGATTATGGGTTTGGTGTATTTGCTTCTCACAACATATAACAATACATACAATTTGGAATTAAGTTGAATTAATTTGAGGATTCTTGTAGTTGACGATAATCATGATATTGCTGCACCGCCAAAAAAATTAACTGTAAGATAATTAATGATGGCAAAGAAGGTTTAGAGACAATACGAAGTGGTCAATATGATCTTGTGCTACTGGACTTGGCAATGCCGGGTTTTACAGGATTCGATGTTATAAAATGATTGAAAGAAGGTAGACAATTAGAATCAAAAAATATAGTCATTTTTACTGCGTCGTCGGACAATAAGATTTTGGACCAAATGAAAAACAGTGGAGTCAAAGAAGTATTCAAAAAACCTTGTTCATTGGAAGATTTAACAGAATTGATAGAAAAATATCGTCCAGTTGAATAGACCTTTACTGGATGATAAGTCCCCCCAACTGATCATGCTCATACCGAACATCCCCTTAAGTAACAACAATGGTAAGCCCATTGTATGATAGAAGTCAACTGTCCTACTATTTTGAGACAATAATACTATCATACGACAGCGTAGTGGACGTTGCAATTAGGTTTAAAGCAGTTGCGAGCATGCCATTGGTGACGAAACGAACCCGCAACGGCTGAGATTATGGATTTCTCATGTACATAAGGTAATATCTGTTTTAATTCATGTGTGATTATATGAAAGAAAGCGATTGTCCCATAGGCAAGCAAACGTACCCATGGGGGGAAAGCAAGAATCATTCAGAGGTTGTGCACCAGTTAGACAG
>JBPCNB010000487.1:0-1292 GCA_051001675.1 Nitrososphaeraceae archaeon
GTTTAAACCAGACTTTTATGATTTAATATTAATTGACATTAACATGCCTAAAATGGACGGATTGGAATTTTCTGCCAGGGTATTAGATTGGATGTTAATCCTAGGATTTGTCTTATTTACTAGGGGATGATAAATCAAGAAGCATTAGCAGAACAACATCCATCTCGAGGTATAGGATGTTTTATTACAAAGCCAGTCGCAATAGAGTATTTGGTTAGAAGCGTAAAGTCAGAATTAGAATAAGTATAACCAGAGATCTAAGGTCCGTGATCTTGGTTTATGAGATTGAGGTTATTACAAGGGTTGAATTTGCAAGTAAATTAGGTACGTGAGAGCCAAAAGCCAAATGTAATAGTAGTATTGATATGATCTATCGCGTATGAGTATAACACAATAACTTCATTGAGACTAACAGATAATCATATATTTTACCTAACTTTACTAACAAATAATAATTAAAAGGTATAATGCATACTATTTTGTAGATTGTTTGGAAACATGTCGAACAAGGAAGAGACACCTAGAATAATACAGAGGAGAGTCATTATTCCGATTGTTGCCATGTTCACCATCATATTTGTTTATCAAACTAGCCTTATTATTGATGCCGACGCATTAACGCGATATTATAATTGTACGACAAGAGTTGCTAACAAGAATGGATCCTTGTCGCTTCAAAATATTGAAAATTGTTATGATCAGGTCTTTAAAGGTGCCAAGCAGGCAGAGAAGGATGAGGCGGGAGCAACTAAAACCCCTGCACCATCACAATAAGCATAAGCCATATAGTACTCTATTTTGAGTATATCTGGGGGGGTTAAGTAATTACTATTGTTTTTTAGAATTTTCAGGACTATTCTAGCGATAAGAACGGTACTTAGTCAAGCTTACGTTTGTCTCAGAAATTGTCTGCTTTAAGCATTTTTCGATATTTCACACTTACATTAACATAGTTAATCATTATCTTTATAGTACAACTATAAGCTATTCTATATATTTACCGTTATGACAAAGAAAAGGCATCAACAAAGACAACATGCAAAAAATAATGGTAAAGATAAATTTGTCTATACAAAAAATACCATAATAGTGATCAGTATTATAGCAGCTCTTGTATCTACAATTGCTTATTTTGGAGTTAAATCCCTGATTCCTGTAAATGGCAACTCGCCTGTTTTAGGAGCTCCAAAAAACAATTTTGTTAAGGCATCACACCATCCGCAGTCGGGCTACTTTTTTATGGGCCAATCTTCAGGTGGAGCCAGAAAAAATGTCCCAACAACTAGCGGCGC
>JBPCNB010000488.1:0-5613 GCA_051001675.1 Nitrososphaeraceae archaeon
TTCAATTAAGGATAAACTAGTGAGTCAAATGGGTTCTACGAAATATTTTTCGGATCAAACTACAGGTGTTTGGAACAGTGACGACAAAAGATTTTCTAATCCCATCTATCAGCGCACGAAAATCGGAGAACATGACCATCTTCATTTAACTGTCGAAAATTCAGTATTTCGGAGGTGCTTGCGCGGCAATCACCAAGCATGTCATGGATTCATAACTACTGACGAATATAAAATCCGGTGTTCCTGTCTATGCCAAGCTATTGCTGAAGGTCTTAGCGCTTGTATGAAACACCTTCCTGATACTAGACATTTGGTTTAATGGGGTCAACAGCACAATAGATATGATTACCCCAGATCATTTTCCGATTTTAGATTTTTGGTTTTATACTGTAGGGACCAATGTTTGTCCTGCAGATACCAAGAACAAAACTGTTTCGAGTAGCTGGAAGATAAAGCAAAACGAAGCCATGTCATCTGAAGAGTATGAAGGATTAAAGAATGACGGAGCCTATACAAGAGGCGCAGCGGTCATTACCGGAAAGGTATGGCGTGGTGACTATGTTGGTTATTACCTCAATGGCATAGACCTAGACAATCAGAAGGCAATTGAACAGATTTGTTATAGCGTTAAAGACGGCAAGGCGATAACGTCTGAGGAACTTGCAGAACAAACGTTGTTAGAGCGACATGCAGAAGACCCTACAAAGTTACACCTGTATGTTTACTCCAGACATCCATACAAGAACAAGTCAAGCGATGCAGGCAGGGCTTGGTTTAACAAGGAGACTATGCCTGCCATTGAAGTTAAAGGAACAAAATCGTTGATGTTCTGCAGCCCGTCTATGCATAAAAGCGGAAATAGATATGAATTCCTGAAGCAGAGACCGCCCGATGTATCTGAGAATCTGGAGAGGATCATTAATGATGTCCTAGCCAAATATGATATTGAATATCTATCAAAGACTGACAAGAGACTCAGAGATACGCAACGTGAAAGAGAAGAGAGCAGAACCGTAAGCGAGGGCTCAAGACACAACGAGCTTCTAAGAGAAATTAATGCAAAACTTCACCAGCATATTCGACTCAAAAGCCTTGAAGAGATAAAGCAGATGTGTATTGCATACAACAATCTGTATTGTAAGCCTCCACTTCCAAGCAGTGAGTTTGAACGTATATGGAATGATGCGTTGGATCATGTGACAGAGAAAGAACTGGAAAAAGATAGCGAAAATGCGGGGTTCGGTCAGGGACTTGGGTTAATGTCGGTAGCCGAAGCCATCAGAAGAAGTTCTGGTAAAGTTGCTGTCAAGGGTATGATTATAGGTATATCATCGGTGGAGCAAGTTGTAACTAGTACCGAAGTGACATGTTCTAGTTGTAGCTATTCTGATAGCATTGACCACAATCCACCTCTCTTTTCATTGCCCTATTACCTGTCATTGGCCAAGACTAGGAAATGTCCTTCATGCGGTCAATCCACATATGGGCCCTCTAAACATCAGGAGAAAAGCGCTATAATAATTCAGATGCAAGACGAAGAAAAACAAAATGCCTTGGAGAGTCTGAACGTCGTGCTATTTGACAGGGATACCCTGAATATCAGAAACGGCGAAAAGGCCACAGCGCTTGGAGATTTACATATAGTGCAGCAGAGAGGGAATAGCAAACGCGTGACCTATCTTTTTGCAAACGACGGGATAGAATATGAAAGACCTGAAAACGCAAAAGTCGAGATAACCGAAGAGGACCTGTCAAAGCTCAACGAATTTGTCAACCACTCAGATATGATTAACGAGCTGGCATCTTTGTTTGCTCCTACAGTCATAGGCCATGAAGATAAGAAACTTGCAGTGATTTTGATGTATGTTGGTGCACCTGAAACGGAGGATTTTAGAGGGAGAATTCATGGTTTGTTTATAGGTCCGCCAGGCACAGCTAAATCAAAACTTGCTCGTGCCGCCAATAGATTAGGCCAACCACAAAGCCGCTATTCTTCAACTCAAGGTGCCAGTGGTAAGAGTATTACTGCTATAATAGACAAGGATAACGACTCTTATGTATTGAGGCTAGGCGTGTTACCACAAGCGAGAAACTCTATGTGCATTTTAAACGAAATTGCTTCCCTATCTATGGAAGATCAGCGACATCTATTTGACGTTATGGAAGAGGGATTACTAACGTTAGACAAGTATGGTTTCCATAGAGAGATAGAATCACCAACCACAGTATTAGGTACAACCAATCCTGAGGGAGGAGAATGGTATATGGATGTTGTTGAAAAAGGTAAGATACCATTACGAAAAGAGCTTGTAGACAGATATGATCTCGTCTTAGTATTTGAGGCCCTAAAGGGCAGGGAAATCAAAGCCGCTTATGCCAAGAAGAAATTACAAATATTAAGAAAGAGCCTGGATGGTGAAACTGTTGAAGATTGTACATTCCTACGAAAAATAATCGAGCATGCCAGAACCTTTAACCCTCAATTAAGCGATGAAGCCGAAGTTATGATCATTGAGTATTGGTCAGGCCTTGATAGCAATATCTTTCCAACAAATAGAGTGCTCGAGACCATAGTTCGAGTATCAATGGCATTTGCCAGGTTACATTTTTCAGATGAGGTGACGGCTGCAATAGCGAAAGAATCCATTGATTTCATTACGAGGATCTTCAAAATCTTTGATAGCTCAGTCGAGGTAGTGCAGGACCCAAGAGACGCCGCGTGTCTTGCGGTTGCCGAATTTCTTATGAAAACCCCAAATATGCCATTTGACTTTTCAGACTGTGTCAACTATGCTATAACCAGCCACAAGTTAGTCGAATCCTATCTGGGGAACAGTCCAGTCAATACAGAGAGTCACAAGTACAGAGACTTGCGAGAACGCTTCCTTCAATCGAGTCCGATAGCAAATGGCCTGATATCGATCGACTCTTTCAATCCACTCAGATTGGTATTCACAGTGCAAGCCAAATCAGTCAAGGAAAATGATGGGCATGTTAGTTAGTCTGGATAATAGAAGAATGTTATGTAAAACCTCGGACCCTTTTGTCAGCGTGTTCTCCAGTCTATTTCACTTTTGGACTAAAATCAACGAATGTTCTAGATTCATGTTTCATATGAATAGTTGGTTTTGCATGAAAAGTAAATCGGATCAGAAAGCAGCGTGGCGAATGGGTCCTAGGTTTACTATAAGATTTTTCTATATGACTACGATAGCAATACCTCCTGGTATCATAGGATACCTCGGTGTATGTCGGGTGACTCTAAACTTGCTAAGTACATACAGAGGTGAGAAAGAAAAATATCAAATCTAAAACAAGAAATAAGCGGGATAGCAAAACAAAAGCTTCAACATAATGAAGATGTAAGAAAGAAAAGCAGCAAGTTCTATAAGCTAGACGCCGGTCAGAAAGCAGTAATCTTATTCAATCCAGAAAAAATAGAAGAAAGGAAGGAAAAGTTTGGCGAAAACAAGGAAGTAGTACAGAGGTTTTACTATACCATTCAAGATCCAAACAATCCAGGCTACGAACAGGAATGGAGTGTAAGTAAGAGAACTTCACAACAAATCGATGCGTTACTAACGGAAGGATATACTCTTCTGAAAGTCGAACGGAAGAACTCTGGAATGCAAACATCCTACATAATCACACCTGCCTAAAAGAAAAGAAAATGATGAAATATTCCCAACCCCATCACAATACGAGTCCAGCATTGGGCTCACCACCTACATTCTTTTTTTGGTGCTGATAGTAGATTAAAATGACTGTAGAAATAAGTGGCAATCAGGGACGGCCTCCCAACAAAAACTGTCTTCAATGCAATAGAAAGACTGTCTATCCGGAGAAAATGTTTGGCGATTGGTTCTATTCTAGAGAACAAACATGTTTTGACTGTCTTATGGTAAGATGTAATCGATACGATAAGATTAGAGCTCGTAAACTACCTGGGAAAATGAATGACAGAGCAGAACTGTTATTCCCTTTAACTGTGTATGATACATCTAACAATACCAAAGTTGGAGAGTATCATAACAAAGAAGACATCCTTGCTACAGTCGATAAATACAAACAAGAGAGAAAATCAAGGGCCAAGATTCTTGTAATACATTATCCGACATTTTACAACTTTACAGACTACTTTACTGGTACCAGATAGTCTTTAAAGACGCCTTCCTTTTCTCCTTGCTTTATTAGCTTGAGCCTTATTTGTTGAAGTGAATCTGCAGTACCCTGATCCTTTCTTACGAACTCAAAATAGTGTCTGCTCTTTCCTAACGAGGCTACTATTGTAGATAGTTCTAGCTGCTCAACTTCCAGTTTCATATGTTAGACAAGGATATTTTGATGAAAGTAACTATTAGCCTTTGTGCCACACTATGAACTTCAAAAGCTTACGTTATAACATACTAAATATACTAGAATCCGGTAAAACCACGAAAAAGTAGAACGATAAAAACGTCTTCTTATTGACCGAATACCCATCATGACAAGAGCTTTGGTGCATATACTTCTTTTCGTTGATCCACACTTTTTTTTATCTATATGGACTGTGGTTCTTACAGATCAAGTCATTTGAACCTCATCAACACTGGACACTAATTTCCTTATTTTCAAAAAGTATTTTTGATATTTCTTCTCATTTATCCTTTGTCTTCCCCCACCTCTTACTACAAAGGCTGGATGCCAGAGGGGTAGAACATAATGCTTACTTAACTTCTTTATTTTACCAAAATCTTTTCCCTTAAACTCTTTTCCTAATATGCTTTTTGAAGCATGCAAGCCGAGAGTGACGATGATACGAGGATTTATTATCTCAATTTCTTCGGACAGATAGTCGCCACAGTTTTGAATCTCCGTTTTCGTAGGAGTTCTATTGGTGCTATTCTTTTTTCTAGGATTGCATCTTACTATATTAGTAATATAGGCGCCGCTTAAATCTGGATATTCACATTTAGGATCAGCTTTGTTCATTCCTATTCTATTCAGCATTTTTTGCAAGAATACTCCGCTTCTGTCTCGAGTAAAAGGTACCCCAGTTATGTCTGCACCTAGTGCTCCCGGCGCTTCTCCTATGTACAATACATCCGCATGAAGATCACCATAACCAGGTACTACTCTACTTCTCGATCTGACTAACTCTTTACACAGGTTACAGGATTTAATCAAATTTGTTAAGGTGGAAACTCTAAGGCCTTTGTCATATTCCAGATTAGTTAGAGCCAATAATCCGACCTAACGAGTAAATCTAATAAAGTCATAGTTAAGGTTTCGGTTAAATATATGTAGAATGTCTCAAACTTGTACTTGTATAACACTTTGCTTTTGCATTAAATCATCTCTGTTCAGATATCCTTTTCTCTTTCCTGATTCAGTTCTTGCAACCATCTCCATTTTCTTGCCCCTGTATTTTTCTTATTTCCATAAATAGTCCTATCAAATCCAAAATATCCTAGAACTGTTTCTGCTGCATAAAGTATCATTTCTCTGTATTTTCCTTGTCGTATCTGAAGGCTTCTTTATTATTACCTTCACGTGTATTTTCTACAGGGATAACTCTACAAAGAGGGTTTTTGTGCTGTGAGTCTGTATAGATATATCTGATAGTATCCACCC
>JBPCNB010000489.1:0-6058 GCA_051001675.1 Nitrososphaeraceae archaeon
TTTGACTTTCCGTTAACATCAACAAGTGGCTTCAGCGATGAAAAAGTCTTTTCCATATTATTATTTCATCCCTGCACAGATACTAATCGTGATTGTTGAAGATGTTGTGACTTTATTAATCATAATTCTATATAAGATTAATTCTATAAGAACATTTAATGTGCAACTGACATTACGTGGTTATGTCATATGTCCCATTATCTGAAGGAGATTTAATATCAAATATACTACGGTCATGGACTTGATTTTATATCGCTAAATAAATTTATAAACTGAAGACAACATACTTGCAAAAGTAAGACGACCTTCTAATTAGAAGTTGTTAATCAAAAAATGAGTCTCCTCCAAAGAAGTTATTTCCGTTACCACCACCATTGCCGTCTCCGTCTCCGTCTCCGTCACCACCACCACCATTGCCGCTATCTTCCTCATCATCACTATTACCATTGTCATCATCATTGTCGTTACTCTCATCATCATTGTTCTCTCTATCATCTTCTTCAGTACCTTCTGTGTTTCCTGCCAAGGGCAATGGTAAAGGAGCGGAAGGAGCTCCTGCTACCCCTGTGACATTTACAGTATGCCATTCTGATAAAGGAGAACTAGAAGAAGGTGGTTTGAGCACCAGCAGGGAATGGATTAAGGTCAAACTCTCCGTCATCGGAACATGTTATTTTGGCAGTTAGTTCGTTTTCACCTTGTTTGATTAATTGATAGTCTTCTGTGTATGTAAAAGTCCATTGGGAAAAGTCATTGTCTTCTTCGCTAGAGGCAGCAGCCGTAACATTTCTCATAGGAGTTATGTCATTCACATCAGCATATACCCGACAGTCTGTTTCTTCATCATCGGAGGATATTCCCTGTATTGAAAGCTCACCTGGTGGGACCTGTTGACCATCTTCAACTGATGTGGTTTGAACGGTAGGGAGACCAGTGGCTTGAGAAGAAGAGAGGGTTTCTGATGTTTGTGCAACTACCGGGCTAGTAATATAGATCGAAATAACGGATGACAATATTAATAGTACAAAACCAATGATAAGCAATCTTGAATAAGGAATTACAATATTACAGGCGCTTTTTAATAACAATACCATATTACTGATTCCATGTGGATTTAAGCTTTGGCACAAACTTTTGCCCAATAGTACTATGAAGCAATCTTGATTCTAGACAAAAAGTCCTTCTTCTTTCACTTTAAAACAAAACAAAAATGATTTATTTACTAGAAGTCATACACCTCCATGGCAAAAGTCAGACAAAAGCTAAAATCCAAGTCTCAAAAACAAAGGACAAAAACCGTAACTGAGGATGATATTGATATGCTCTTAGAGCTAGCTGAGTTATACAATACTGCTTATGATTTTGAAGCAGCAGAATGGTTTTGGGGAGAATATAATAGAGAAGTAACATCATTTGAAGAATTTAGAAACAAGTATCCTCAGGGAAGTAAAGGGGCGCAACTCTTTGAAAGATTTACATCAAAATTTGAACTAGCAGGAATATTGATAGAATATGGATTTCTTGACGAAAATCTGTACTTTGACAGATACGGAGGAGTACAAACAGAATGGGAAGGTACAAAGTCAGTCATATATGGCATAAGAAAAGAATGGAATGATCTTAGGTTTAGAGAGAACTTCGAATTACTTGCAAGAAAAGGAAGTAAATGGTTAGAAAGTCATCCTCCAAAAATCAAGGAACAAATCGAATAGAACTACCAATCTTCTAAATTATATCGTACGATAAGCTAGGACAAAGTTGGCGGCAACATACCGTTGTCAAAATTGTAAGATAATCGACCCAATACACCAGAGAGGAACAATTTATGACTTTGCTGCTCCAAGTATAATAGTTTCAGATCCAGGTCAGTGGTATACTAGTTTCAATTAAGAGCAGCATAATCTATTTACTATTATTGAAGACTTCTCCAAAATGACGAAGGGCTTTTTCTGCTTCCAAAACTTTCGATAATGTTCGAAAGAATTCCTTCTTTACTTCTTCATTTCTGATATTATGAACATGTCTTTCAAAGTACTCTAGCTGCTGTTTTAGGTGAGTAATGTCTTCGGCTATTCGACCTAGTGAAGTGGATTTTTGGATATTTACAGACATGACCAAATTAGTTAACAAGGCGAATATGGTCTTTGTTGGTTTTGACCGTAAAAGTGGACTACATACACTAGGGTAGTGCATCTCATCGAACCCATACCATTAGTGTGTCGTTTTATAGGACTAATCTGAGTGGTGTCTATATGATCTATTTCTGGAACCTTATTATTATTTTCTGTATGTGATTCTGTCATTCCTAAATAGCTTTACATATTTTGGAAATTATCTCTTGAGAAGATGCTGAAGGTTCAATATATACACAAAGATATATTTCACCTCTTCTTGTCAAGGGGGTAATAGCTATTTTTAATATATCCAACTCCAAAACTTTAAAGTGAAGATCGGAATTATTGCTGCTACTAGTGATATCGGCTTCAGTTGTCCGTAACTCCGTCTTCCATTTCTCTAACCCAGCAGTCAAAAAACAGGAATAAAATAAAGTGGGTTTAATATAAAGAGGAGAAGTATTTCCTTTTTTCTTGCTTGTACTTTCCCTAAATTCCCCAGCAAGTAATTTTCCATTGCTATCCACTACTCCTGAAAAGCTCACTTTTTTATCAGTACATAATGCAGATACACAGATTTCCTTTAGGAAAGAATATTGTAGTTCCTTATCTTTCTCTTGTTTCTTTTGCTGCTCTACCAATTTTAAGCATTCTTTGGAAATGTACTATTTATCAAAAGGCTAACTTTGTGCTTAAGGTTATCTTAGTTGATATCGATCTAAGTATTTAGACATAAGTATTTGCCAGAAGAAGTGACTATTATACCGTAGCTTTATCTTCACTACCCCAAAAGAAATACATTGCAATTGCACATGTGAAAGAGAAGAATTTAATAACAAAAAACATGCCTTTGAAGTCAAATAAATGGATCATAATGAAATGCAATTAGTACCAAAATAAGGTTATGTCATTAAAACCCGTAGGCATAAATTTTCATTGTTATGGATCTGCCGCATATCAAAATAGATGCACTCCAATTCCACCATCAAACTATGTAGAGGATTCATTTCGAATATTTGCAGACAGTAAAATCGTATGTGTTAGAGTTACTTTTCATTGGGAATCATGGGAACTTGATCCAGATCTATGTTGTGAGGACCTGAAGAATATTGCCGAAATTGCAGATAAATACGGAATAATGTGCATTTATGATAATCATCAATGGGAATGCTCCTCTTGGATTGGTTGTGGGGTAGGTATGCCCAATTCATTAATGTCTGTAAATTGTAAAAAGAGAACTGGACGGTCTAAACCAGATCGTAATACCAAAGAAAACTTTTGGAGAAAATGGTGGAATCGTAAAATTTTAACCGCAGACGGAGAAGATGGGTGGGATGCACAACTTGATTTTCTAAGTAGCATTGTAAAACTATTAGATGGTCATAAGTCAACTTTCGGATTTGAAGTGCTAAATGAACCGGAGGTGTACAAGATTTCAGACTACAAAAATGTAGGTCGATATCATCACTATATAATTAAAGAGTTAAGAAGAATAACAGATAAATCACTATTATTCTCCTGGGCTTTACCACATGGTGGAGTAACAGACAATCCAATATTGCAAGCACTGGTGAGTCCTAAGATCAAAGATAATGTACTATACGACAGTCATTCATATCCTCCTTCTATTTCCCGCATGATGTATTTTAGACTGATATCTTTTTTGATGGGAAATATTCCTGTATATATGGGAGAGTTTAGTTCGGGATTCACAAACGGAACAATTCTAACACAAGAACAACTATCTGCATATGTAAAAAGATTTGAGAAGTTTGGGACACACGGATGGGCACTATGGAGGTGGTCTTATATAGAAGACAAAAATATTCCAGCGTTTAACCTGACTAGAATTATTGAAAACAGAATACAACCTGGACCAATCTTTAACCACTATGCAATTGTTCTAAGAACACTGAATTTGCAAGGGGGATGAATTTCGTAGTGAATAAACTGGAATTTTATGATTTATTTGACATTTTTTTAACATTTATGCAACAATGACCTCCTGACAACAGCCATTTCTTTACGTAAGCATGGTCAAAATCCAGGGACGAAAATAAACATGACGACGCAAGTATAGATGACAGCACAGATATGGATAGAGATGGCAGTCCAGAGCAGAGTCTGTTGTAAGGTGCTACACCAATTAGTTGAAACATTCTAAAGGAATAGGTAAAGGTAAAAAGATTTAGACAACTTCGAATTCTAAATAATGGTGCGGATTTTCTCTACAAAGGGAACAAAACTTATGGAAAATGTAGAAGAACAATTTCCGCTAGAAAGAGAAGTCCAGCGATTAACAGAGATAAATTTGCAGGACTTATTCGATCTTGTCTTTGTAAAATCAGAATTTGAATTACATGGGCTAAGAATAGACACTTTGGCTTTTGATAAAGAATCTGGTGCATTTGTCATAATCGAATACAAAAAGGACCGAAACTTTTCCGTAGTTGATCAAGGCGTAGCCTATCTTAACCTTATGCTTAATAATAAGTCCGATTTCATTCTAGAATATAACGAATCATTTTCAGGTCAACCTCTAAAAAGAGAAGATATTGATTGGTCTCAGTCAAGAATTGTCTTTATCGCTCCTGAGTTTACAAGACACCAGCAATATGCAATAGGGTTCAAAGATTTGGGTATACAGCTCTGGGAGGTTCATAAATATAGTAATGGTCTCCTTGTTTTCAACGAAGCTAAGTCGCCTTTCACTAAAGAGCAGCTTACTTCAATAGCTAAAAGAAATCCTGCTGCCAAAAGGATAACGGAAGAGATCAAGGTATATAGTGAAGAGGATCTGTTGGAAATTGCTGAAGACAAAGTTAAAGAGCTTTATCAGGAACTAAAGGCTGCTATTATTAGTTTAGGAACAGATGTCGAAGTTAGACCTACCAAAATGTATATTGCATTTAGACGTAACAAAGGATTTGCAGGCGTCGTTGTATTAAGGTCAAAATTAAAAGTTTATCTCAATATTGATTTATCTCACCTACAGGATCCATTGAAAAAAGCTAGGGATGTTAAGAAAATAGGACTACTCTCATGGCAATACAGAGATAGTTATATCTGAGAGAGGCGAAATCCAATATGCTCTTTCTCTCATCAAACAGGCTTATGAGAGAAGCTAGTAAATATAAAATATTCTTATTTGGGTCTTATCCAGTCCATTATCTCCATTATATTGTCTAAAACCCTCTTCGCTGTTTCATGAGAAATCATTTTGGTAAAAGAATGAACTGCATATTTTCTAGTGGTTCGTGCATCATCAAATTTTGTCCATAGTTCCTCCTGATTTTTAAAGGAGCGACCGTCAATTGTTATAAAGTATTTTTCCATTACTTTATGGAATTTGTGTCCAAGGATATCTAGTACTTCATCTTTGGGATTTTCTTTCTTTTGTATTAGATCTGGATTTTCTTTTAATTGTTGGAAGAAGTGTTCAGCAACAAAGGACTCCAAGGCTATATTCATAATGATAACTGATTCATTATACCTACCAATTGTAAAATAATTGATAGCGTCTAGATATAGCTCCTTCCATGGAGGAACAGGCAAATCTGCGGTTAATGTCTCTTCAATCTCCGCTTTGGCTTTGTTCTGTTCAATGGTCTTTAAGTTTGGAAAATAATATCCTTGACCAGGGTCCATGGCCAAAATAAATTGTTTAGTATTCTTATTTAAGACATAGAAGTTAAATACGTCTCTTAGGTTTATGGATCTGATCCAGAAATTATTAGTGGTTACCCTTATAATTTGACCTAATTTATTCAAGAGTTGTACACAAGCAAGCTTTAATGCTGTGTTGATTTGTTGCAATAAATCGAACCTACCGATTGGATCTAAATCTAAATCAGAACTGTTATCCTCAATTTCTACTAAAACTCAGGTATAATTTATAATTCCATGTTCATCTGTGGACAGGTCCACCATCCCTCCTTCTGATG
>JBPCNB010000490.1:0-2421 GCA_051001675.1 Nitrososphaeraceae archaeon
TCATTATTGTCAGTTAGCATAGTGTTGACCTTCTCCTCAGCTATATTTTGTATTTCTAGATAGACCTTATTGTTGTTCTTGAACTCATAAGCTAACTTCTCCAGTCTTTGATTTTCGTTATAAGCACTCAGGAATTTTTCTTGTTCCACTCTCCAAGACTTACGCCATTCCTCTAGATTTAACTTAGCATTGCTTATTTTTTCGTTGTAAGAATATAGCAGTTCTTTATGATCTTCTATCTCATACTCCAGAACAAGCAGTTTATTTTTTAGTTTTTCAATTGTGCCTTCAAGTTTTGGTAATTTGTCATTAGTAAGTTTGAGAAGATTAATGACTTGATCTGTCTTCATTTTTTCTGCCATTGCTTTCTGAGTTAGAATCAAGAAGTAACTAACGCCATGTATTCCTATTTCTTTGAGGATCTGAGGAAGTTCAGGTAGTTGGGTTATCCTCAAATATTCAATATAGTACTTGGTTAGTTCAGCTTCTGGAAGCTTTAGTATTAATGCCGCCTGTATTGGTCTCTTTCCTTCAGAAAAAAGTTTGTAAGCTTTGGTATATGGCGCAAGGTTTTTGTCATCATTATCATGACCCTCCTCTTTTTGCTCCGAATTTGGTATATTGTTGCTATTGATATTATTTTTCTCTTCTTCCTTTTCCTGGAGCTCATGTATCCTCAAGACAGATATTATATCACGGCTGGATTTTTTTGTTATCTTGGCTATTTCACGAATCGGTAAATGCTCCTTATAATATTGATCTATAATTTTGTTCCTTGTAGCTTGATGAATTACCATATTCCGTTTTCAAATAGGATAAAGATTATTCCCTTTTATGCAAAAAATGACTTCCTACCTACCCCCTAAGAGTATGTTTTCAATGTTTTCAAGTTTCATTAAAATTTTGTCCAGAGCGTTCCTTTCTGTACCACATACAATCATTTAGTTTTTAAGTTTTTCATTACTTGTGGAGAATAGATAAATGAGCCATAAAACTTTGATAGGTCATTTATCCATTAAATGCTCTTATACTTAGGATCCTATATAGAATCATGAGTGAGAACGTAGAATTCACAGTTGCTGCATATACTATAGTTGCAATGCATCCAATAATTACAATTAATAGAATTTTTGCGGAGGCTGAACAGTAGAATGGAAAAGACATTTTCATCGTTGAGGTCATTTGTTGATGTTGGTGGAAAGTCAAAATTCTGCGTTGATTGCGGTAACATGGCTACTCAGGAAGCATTATTCAATGTAGATGGAGCTACGATCATAGAAAAATACTGTGACAATTGTGCAAAAAAGGTAGTAAAATAACGGACTCTAAAAGATAGTCAAGAGTCATTATTCCTAGGATCTCAATTGTTAATACTTCATTATTTAATACTTGTATTAATTTGATTGAATGAATTATTTTTAATAACGAATTGGAATTGATGTTTGTATTTTATTTCTTGGGTCTTGATATTTTTTTACTACAGCAAACCTTTTCTTCAAGATTGAATTATGTGGCTTTGTTCTTAATCTACATCCACAACATGGACACCATACCATATCCCATCTTATGAATATCTCACAGACCTGACATCGTTTTTGACCGCTAGCATATCTACCAGAATCAACAGGCTTTTGCGCTCTATGGCGAAGGCATATACCTTTACATGTCATTGTTCTTACTCCTTCCACTTAGCATTAGAGCCTTTGAGAAGATAATTCTCCTGTGTATTATTGAAGTCGTCTGGTGTCCTCTCTTTCCTGAGGTGAGGCGGTATCATACATACTTCCATGGGCATCTTTTTCTAGATGCTGTATTCTCTCTTCATTTGTACCGAATTTTTTTCCACATACAAAACACTTAAAATCTGAAGGTACTTTCGGATATTGCTGATGATCACCTTTATTTTTTATTTGCTCTTCCTCTGGATCACTCATTATTCCACCTTCTATTATTCGTCTTATAATCTCTTGTGCATTCGTCCATCTCTAATCAATTATGTGTACCATCCTATAATCATCATAAGATCTGAAACTTACTGCACATTATATCAGAATTAAATTCATTATTTTCTTATAGATTAAGAAGAAAAATTCTCTTAACAACTCTCTTGATAATTACAGACTATCAAAATCAACCTCTATATAATCGTCTTCGTCTTCCTTTGCATCCTTTTTCTTTTCATTCGTCAATGGATCTATTATTGCAAGCTTTGAATCTTCATCTTCCTCTTTATTGTCAAAAGCATCAGAAGTATATAGTCCCAGCTCAGGGAATTCATTTATTTGTATATTCAAATGTCTTTCGAATTTTTGGATAACTATGGCGTATTTTTTCATTTTTTCAAAGTCAACTTGACTTTTTGCGATAACGTAACCAACCCATGCTCTCCGCAGTCCTCCCCACAATGGACCTTCATTTCTG
>JBPCNB010000491.1:0-3063 GCA_051001675.1 Nitrososphaeraceae archaeon
GCTGCATTTCATTTACGCCTACAACCATTGCTATTACATTACTGATATACTCTTTTCCCTGTTTGCTATGTTATTATCGTCATCCCTACTCAAAAATTAGAATATTTTCTGAAACAAAATCATAATATAGGTCTTTTTTCTTATTTGCATTCGAATTTCATATTCTCCTCATTTTGTCTTGCAGGTAATTCAGGTTACATTCAATATCCGCATTCGAAAGAGGTGCTAGCGGACAACTATTAGATTCGTTATGCGCCTCTACAGGAGCAGTGGTATGGCCCCCTCTCTATGTCCAAAACAACATTTTCGCAACCCTACCTTTAGACATTTTGCTTTCTTGATGCTGACTTTAATTTACTATTCTTGTCTTTTGCTGCGTAACGTTATTGCAAAAATACTATAACTTATGATCGTTTGCCTACTCTCCTTATTACTCTTTTACCACTTAACATTGCTATCCAAATAACAATGCTCGTTATTATTTTGCGTCCTATTCCCATTAATTATTACCATAATACATTAGGGCAGCATTACTATTATTAGTGATCAAATATTTCATCTAAGACTTGACCTTCAAACCTTTTATCCTAGAAAAAAATGTTGTCATATCACCTAAGGCCATACCATAAATAGTGTGAGCCAGAAGACCTATTCCCATTAGTATGGGCATGTTTTCTTGGAACGCCTGTGTCTGGGATAAACCAGGATTATTCTGTGACATCAATATATGGAGTTGCGGTTGTATCAGGACCAGTGTTGTTGGAATATAAAGAAATACGAATACTGAAATTCCCATTATGATTCCTTCTATCAACCCCTTTTTATATCCCGTAATTTTTAATCGGCTAACTTTTGTAATCAATATAGCAAATATTATGCCAACAATAATACTTGTTAACAGATGCATTACAAGACCAACTACTAGAGCATTATTGTTGTCATTATTAAAGCCGAATGCCATTCCTCTTGCTATTGAGATGGTGTTCGGATCTATATCCATTATGACTCCAACTAGCATAAGAAAAGGAGTCATTATGATACCAGCAGCAAGCCCTGCTATTGCTCCAAATAACATGTGTCTAAGAAGATTGTGATTTGTGACTGAACCTTTAGTTGATTTCATATTTGTCTATCGATCCATCTCCTGTTGAACACGTTTCATCCAAATTAGATCATCTACAATATTATTCTACTTCTTTCCAAGTAGTATATCCTTTGACATTTGGTATTCTTTATCTGAGAGTAATTCTGCATGGCCGTGTTCTGTGTGTCCCAGACTTTGGAAGTAGGCCTGTGATTCAACACTTTCTACAGGTACCAATCCATCGTCGTTTCCTGGAATCATTAGGTTTCCTTGTGTTAAAGGCATCCAGTTTCCGGCTATAGTATGGTATTTAGTATTTGGATTCATTACAGCTTTGGTTGCGTTTGCTCCAGGTCTTAAATCAAATACAGCTGGTGCACAGGCATCGTTTATCGCTGCTGCTGGAGATCCGGCATTAGGAGTTCCAATCATTATCAGATTTGCAACATCTTTTATATCAGTAATATCTAGGAATATTCTAGCATCCAGTCCACCTTTACTATGTCCCACGATGTTTAGCTTTTGAGCACCTGATTGCTGTTTTATATCTTGTACTCTTTTCTCTAATTCTTTAGCATGTTGTTCTGCTGACCCACATTTATCGTCAGAATCTTTGAAAGTTACTGTAAAGAACTGGATGCCATCTTTTCTGAGCATATCCTCCCATTTTTTCCATATGGCAGCATCTTCAGCATAACCATGTATCAAGAGCACAGGAAGTGGTTTTTCTGACTGTTGTTGTTGTCCTGATTGATTTTGTCCAAATGCAGGTAGAGAAACAAATAAACCGAGTGTAACCATCGTTGACATTACTATTGTTATTATGAATGTAGTTTTATTCATCTAACTACAACAGGTCGTAAAGATATAAGAGGAGTGTAGTGTTCAGAAGATACCAGAAGCATCAATTTGCAACAACTCTTCCTGTTCACGCAGCTTTGATTTGCAAGATTATATTTCGCCTTGTAGTAAAGCCTAATTTTTTGGTTCTTTTTTCGATAGACAACGTCTGTATCATATAAATCCGAAGTTGTGTCTGGTTATGAGGATGAGTCAAGAAAATAATGAGAATAGACAGGGCCAAGGACAACAGCAGCAACAATCACCAAGCCAATGGTCACAAATAATAGGACAAGTTTTAGAAAGTGTAGCAGGAAAGAATATGTCAACTACCATAAACTTTCAAAACTTAGAGATAGATATTCCAAAAGCACAGGGCCCTGATGGTAGAAATTTAGGCGGCGCCAAATGGACAGTAAATGGGAAGGTCGTATGGACGACCGAGCTACATAAAACTGAAGAAAGGACTTAGAAATCTTAACTATTATTTCCTTCTATTTAATTTCCCTTTATTGGATTCGCTATACGCTTTGGTATCTGATTCTATTGGGACTTTGTTTTGCGTAGCAAGCTAACGCTGACTTCAATAATTCTTGTTGTTCTTTTGTTGGCTTAGTGCTAATTCTGCCACTCATTTATTTAGCACGCTGATTCATACCTCACACAGTCCCGCCATGCACCATTTACCAGAGCAGAACTTCATTTTAGTAATACTGACGTTATAGCTTCATCTGAATCTAAAGGTGAAGGTGGTTTCATTCATGTGTTCGTTAATCCTAGGGATTGATTTTTTTTCCAGTAGCTACGGCCTGTTACATATTATAATGAGGCATGCGAATCTCTTGATGATATAGCCGTCGAGATTCAGTCGGGATTAGTAGCACGTAGTATTCTGAAAATGCAAGATAAAGGGTTGGGGATGCTGCTGCAGCGGTGGACGTTTATAAAGGAATGCCACTTACACCTCAGATATCTTTATACAGAATCAAAGGTTGCACCTTCCAAAATGGATGACTTTTTAAAAATGTATTTGAATTATTGGAAAAAAATGATAATGAATTGAAAAGTGGAAACATTTCTTTTCTTCTCCTCCTTAGTTTATCAGCAAATCTACTACCGATCAAACGACATGACTCGTC
>JBPCNB010000492.1:0-2954 GCA_051001675.1 Nitrososphaeraceae archaeon
TCTACCATTCTAATGCTAGAGACGGCTATTATTGAAACAATTATAATTCCTATTATGATAGGCACAACTACTCTTACTAGAGATCTTGATCGCCCTGTACCCTCAAGTGGCTCACCTTCTGGTGTTATTTTCCTTCTTCTTCCAGAAGGATAACCAGACCTGTCAAATGGGTTTTTCATTACTATTTTTACGCTGAAAGCTCTTTTAAGTCTTAGTAACTCTTTTCTTTTACTTTACCAAGAATGCATTTTTCCGGATCTAATATTGTAATATTATAAAATTACTGGTACTACTATTCTTTATAAGAGCATTATGACTATCTATAATCACTCGACGTGTATTCCTTAAAAAATATAACCCTCTATAGCATAATTCTTGTACAATTACCAATTTTTCTATTTATTGTACCCCAAGAAAAGCTAATGGCTCAAGGACAACAAGGGCAGTATAATGCTTCTGCTACCGATATGATGAATCTGAGAAACACAATCATACCCCAAGCAGAAGAAGTAAATGAAGCTAACTCAGAGCTAATTAAAATTTGTACTGATTCTCCAAATGCCGGATGTGATAATACAATGAAAATTATCTATAATGATTGCGTTGCTTACCCTGCGTTCGTTGCTACACATATTCCAAGTTGTGGAAATTCGAAGTTGTTTAGCTACCTTGCAGTAAGGGGATTATTGGAGTAGGACGGCGCGAGATCGTTGGAACAATACCGCACTTGTAGATAGAGATTCTTGTAACAGAGGAATCAGATGGAAAACCCCTTACTACAGATTATTTGAAGTCTGTAGTGGTCGTCGGGTATGCTTTTGTCTCGCTTCTTAGAGCAAGACTTATCACATACTCCTATCCTCTATCACTATTAAGCAATACCAAGTCATAGTATATTAACAGTAGGTGCATGCAGGCCCAGAACTTGTACATATACAACCACTTATAGGCCCACATGCTTCGGCAAGTGTGAACCAAAAGAATACGGTAGTAAATAAAATTCCTAGCGCTATGAAAGCCCTTATTCTGTCCTTGATTCTAGTAACATTGTATTGGCAATGTGCTTTATGTAACAAACAAATCAAGAAAGACGTTGGTCCTGAATGCACTTAATTGCGATGATTCACAATGAATAAGAACGTCAATTACTAATAGATAAGTTTGTCAAAAACGATATGTTTCACCATAAACGATGAATTATTAGAGTATCTGAAAAGGGATGTGGAGATTATCACGAAGTGAACAAGATCGAATGGAATGAATTTTTCTGATTATACTATAAATGATAACCTTAGAGAAAAGATAACAGCACCTATGACTAAAATAATAGATGATCTCTTGGTTGAACTCAAAGTACAATACGAGAATGTCGATACAGAGTGGACATAACATAGTGATATAAGATATCACCGACATTTATTTCAGAGATAGAGGCACTGAGATTAAATGCTACTTTTCCAAAACCATCCTAATGAATTTCTAGCCGACGACTATTTTCCAGCCTACCAGTATGTTATTATGTAAACAAGAATAGTACACTGTGTCCTTTAAACAACTGTTACGTATATTTTCAGGACCTAGATTACGAAAGAATGCTTTCGACAAGGCCTATATCTTGGCGGGGAGCCTTAAGATAGGCAAAGAAACGTCTAACTGGAAATAAGCCGAATCATTAACAGATAAGACGGGAAATACAGTTTTGTATATGGAGGGGGAATAACTTTATTTTGCTTTTTCTATCCACATCTAGATGACTTGCATTAAGTATAATATTTATTGGCAACCCATTTCAGTTTTTGCTGTCTACCTGTTAATCTCTTCAGGCTAGCAGATAATGGTAGCATATTAAGGTAGTAATGGAATGGATGAAATTCATGAAGTTTGCACGTCCTGGTTTAGGGGTTTCTTCTTTTTTGTCGTACTCCGCCTGGAAAATTCTTTGTCAAGCTCTTCCTGTTTTATTTTCTCTCCTCTGCGACCTGGTGTTTTCATTTCTTGCTGATTTACTCTTCTTTTTTCATCAATTAACTCATCATCCCCACGGTAAGTGTCGCTGTCCTGCTGTTTTTTCTTTCGCAGCTCTTCAGCATATCTTTCTCTAAAAAATGCCTCTTCCGTTGTGTCATCATTAGACATATTGGCTGTTTAAGGTAAGAGATTCCACCAGTAAAAACTTTACATATGACAAACATCTTATCATTCTATATTCAATTTTTATATAAGAGACAGACAAGATTTAATATTATTGGTTGGTATTTAGAGATATATTAAACATTTGGGAACACATACGCAAAACTATTGCAAACTAAACTGTAAACATTTATTTATTAGTACGTAAATCAACGCAGCGTTAAATATACTGCTAGCGTATAGTGTATATTAAGTTAAGTTGTGCCCATTCAAGAAGTCAAATTCAAATATAGAACATACGTGAATGTGTAAGAATCCTTTACAAAAGCGTAGGCCACATGCAAGAAGTCTAGGCTCTTTCTTTCATAAGTTTAATGTGCTCTATGTACAATTCTGTGGACCAGCTACATTGGCATGTAATAGCTGTTTTGCTTTTTCGTCAGATAATTTTTTTATAGATATAGCCACACTTATTGCAAGTAACAATGTAAGGCTATTCAACCAATCATAATCTAGCGCGTATTTGCTGTTCAATAACTTATTTCTTTGTACAATTGTCTGCTTTTAATGGGGGAAGCCCTCCTCTAAGCAGGTGCTATGTTAAAAGTACCTTCAGAGGTGTTTCAAATAACCTAGGAGAACAAGATTGTCCAAACCATTTTTTAGGTACGATGATGAAAATGACGATATGTAATTTATTCTCCAAAACATGCATGTATTTTGTATAGTCCTTTATATAGCGTGGTGTGGTAGTATACTAGTAATACGGTAATAATAGCAGAAACAGCACTGAACAACAACAAAAAAACAATAACAACAAACTC
>JBPCNB010000493.1:0-3525 GCA_051001675.1 Nitrososphaeraceae archaeon
CTCCAAATTTTGTATAAATACCATATGGGGGTTTAGGTTATTGGGAAATAGAGAAGTTTGGTGATCCAATCTTCCCTATGTACAGCCTCGTGTACATGACGAAACACTCCATGCTGATTTCGTCTTATGCGAGCATACTTTCATAGGTCCATGTCCGTGTTATTTCCTTAAAAGCCATTATATGTAGTTAAATACAATAGCAGTTTGCTGCGGGGGTCGCCAAGCCTGGTCAACGGCGTGAGATTGGTGAAGAAAAAATTGCGCATCATCACGATGCTCAGATGTTGTTTTGGTAGTATAACGATTACTACTGGCTTGACTGGGTCACCTCATCCTCTAGAGGTTCGTGGGTTCGAATCCCACCTCCCGCATACACTTTCATGTCTGACTGATTTCTACACATTATATTATTGCAGCTCCAATAATATTTTGTTCGATCTCTAGTCAAGGCTTTACCAATTCGACTGCCAAGATTTATCAGAATTTTGATTGAATTTTGTTAAGTATATATCATCCTTCTGTGCAAAACAGTTCTTAGCGGGGTGGGGAAGCCAGATCTCTAAAAGAGAGAGACTAGGTAATCCCGGTGGGCTCATAACCCGCAGAGCGGTTTTCATTACTGCAACATACTGGAGTAATGGACGTAGGTTCAAATCAACCCCCCGCTACTAATTATTTTCATATGATGTAGAACCATGAGTAACTTTAATGTTCTATTTAGTATTAAAGACAGCATTATTGTTCGTTATAATGGATTTGCTCGACGAATCAAGGTCGGAGAAAAACCAGTCCGACATGTTTTTGTTATAATCTGTCGATTTTTTTTCTAGGCCGTACCTCTGGAGTGGTTTGGTTAAATGCCTGTGAGCCTTTGGTAGTGGAACATAGAGTTCCGGCTTTATCTTTCTAGGAAGCTTGATTTGAACTTTTTGCTTTGTGGGTGGTTCTCTTTGCTTGCATCGCTTACATTGAAAGCCTTTATCTTTACCTTCTGATTTCATGCTTTTTGAGCAATGACTGCATACAGGGTTGCGAATTTCAAAAACATTTGCTAGTTCCAAGACCATTAAGTATTCAACATTGAAAGTTCTAGGATGTTTTGAAGATGCTTTCCTTACGCCGCAGCCTATCTCGACTACATCGCCTACAGTTAGAAGCGAGGCGACAGTCGCTAGACCTGTTGGTTCATAAACTGCAGCAGGGAAGCTGACACCATCTTCGGTGTCAACCACAAAAAGCGTGTGCCCACCTTGGATCGTTTGTGGTTTCACACTAACCTTGCAACGGATATGGCCCGAAGTGAACGATCTGGCATATGGTAGCTTGATTTCATGTTGCAGATGCATATTTGTGCCTTGATTGGATCGGAATACCATGCAACCCTCGAGTTTCTCATGTATTTTCAGTGATATTAGTGATGAAACGACAACTTCAGTACTCTCTCCTCGAATCCCACAGAATACGGGATCTGGACCATGGGGACTAATTAATATCCGGCGGTTGGCGTAGTCGTAATTATTAAATGTATAAGGAAAAGTGCTTTCGCTATATTCGATTACCTTATTGGTATCAATGTTTCTTAAAGTTCCGCAGTTCTCAGGTCTTCTATATGCGATAGCTTCAAAGGTATGGTCACCATCGAGCACACAACCGATTGCAGCAATAGCACCGATGAGCCCGCGGCCATTTCCTAAGGTAAAATACTCGATATTGTATTTATTAGCAAGCTTTAATGCGATTTGTTTATGGAGTATGTCAAACATGCCAAATCTACTGAATTCCATAAGAGCTTCAGGTATTTGGCGTCCTCTAAAAAATACGACTCCAGGATTTGCGCCTTTTCCTATGGCTGCGTTGGTCTCGATATGATGTTTTATGAAGTCGACGATCCTCTGTTGATCCTGCCTATCCGTTCTTATCCGAAGGCATACGGCGCCATTTCCTCTCGTCTTCCATGGTATGTTCGGATTTAACCTTATCAACAAGGGATTATCAATAAAGTCTGCATTCGTTGTTTTCAGGATATGTTCTGTAATTTTAAATGCCATGTGGGTAGTGCATCTACCTAAACGATTATCAGTATCATCGAAGCCTATATGTAATGGCTCACTATCCTGAGCCACCGTGCAATGCTCTGTTTCTTTAGCAAAATGAGTCGCACCAAACGATGATATCATATCAAACTCGCTTCTAATCTGGGTAAAATGAGGCTAATATTAAGTTCCCTTATGTAATGCGCAAAGAAAGAACAAAAACATCAACATCATTATTTTTCAATTATTTGTTTATTTATTTTTTTATTTATTTATTTTCCTATTCATTTGGCATGCTCAGAGGTCGGAGATGCTGACTCGTAGTGATGAAGGTTAAATATGGCGTCTTTATGTGTATACATTTGTTATGGCCAAGGTTATTGTCGGAAAGACTTCTGATATTCCACAGGGGAAAATGAATCATGCTACTGCGGGGGGAAAGGAGATATTGGTTGCCAATGTAGAAGGCAGTTATTATGCAATAAATGATATTTGTAATCATGCGGGTGCAGAACTACACGAAGGCGAACTTGCTGGTAAAGAGCTGACTTGCCCCTGGCATGGTGCAAAATGGGATGCTACAACTGGAAATCTAATCTGGTTTCCTCAGAAATTAAAAGACCTTGAATCGTACAAGGTCAGCGTGGAGAATGAAACCGTTTACGTAGAGGTATAGCGCCAGTCCTTCATTTAACGTCACTCAGAATCCCTTCTGGAACGTGATCTTGCCGAAAAATCAAAAATAATAATCAGGTAGAATAATACCGCAAAACAATTAATAAAAATATATTTATCTTTTTTCTTATTCTCTCTTTAGAAGATTCAATCTTATCTCTAATATATTATGATGGCAAATTATACTCACCTGTTCTGCACGGAGAACGTTCAGGGAAAGCCCTGAGTTCGCTGTATTTCACACAATAGAAAATGGGCAAAGGAAATGACAAGGGAAGGCAAGACTCCCCCCATTTTCTAAAATTATGGCCGATAATTAAAGACTGCCGAAGAAGAAGACACTTGTTGGTACGATTTAATTGTACCAAGCTTAGATTTCCTTCACTTTCTTTCATTCTGAACTACAATTTCTCTTTTACCGATTTTACTTTATCTTCTAAAGTGGCTGATTTATCTAATCTTTCGTCTATTCTGATTGTGGATACAATTCTCTTTACCCCACTGGTTGTTCTGAGCGACTGATGTGCAGCTTCTATTGCTTTTAATATGTTTTCAAAACTACCCGTCTCAATCTGCGTGCCCATCGGCGTTAAGATAGCATTGACGTCTTTTACCCTACTGATAGCATCAAAGGCAATGGCTATCTGCTTGCTCATGCCTGTATCAGATTCTGGATCTGAATCAACAACAGCAGCAGCCCCGCTGCCAAGTATGGGGATAACACTTATCTCCGCGTGAACTAGAGGCTGAACTTTAGAAGTCATATCATACTACCATGAGCTCAACAACATAAAATAATTATCTAATCTTATCTTAT